>JBOFIW010000442.1:0-2911 GCA_051650365.1 Vibrio sp.
GTCTCGGAAACCGCGATGCCGTTTGAGATCTGGTTTAGCGTGGCGGCGATCTATCTGTTGTTAACCCTGACTCTGTCAGCGTTATCAGCTTGGCTAGAACATAAACTGGGCGCGCAGTGGCGCTCACCATAACGCGAAATAAAAATGCGCGAAATAAAAAGGGAACTCCTATGAAACCATTCGGACAACGTTTAGGTCGATTCAGCGTTAAAACCTTACTTACGGGCTTGTTGGGTCTGGCTTTCACTTTGCCAGCAGTGGCGAGCGACACACCCAATCTTGATGCGATTAAAGAGCGCGGCACGCTGCGCGTGGGTATGTCGACCTTTGTACCTTGGGCGATGCGCGACAAGCAGGGTGAGCTGATTGGCTTTGAGATTGATGTCGCTAAACGCTTAGCCGCCGACTCAGGTTGGCAAGTGGAATTTGTGCCGACCGCATGGGATGGCATTATTCCCGCTCTGCTGGCCAAAAAATTTGATGTGATCATCGGCGGAATGTCGGTCACTCCAGAACGCTCCAAAAGTGTGCTGTTTACTGCGCCCTATTCGCACTCTGGTGTGCAACTGGCCGCGAGCAAAAAGCTCGCGGAAGGCTTTTCTAAGTTGGAAGACTTTAACAAGCGCAACGTAAAAATCGCGGCTCGCCGTGGTGCTTTCACCGTGCAAGTGGCGCGTGAAACTTTCCCAAAAGCCAGCGTGCTACAATTTGATGACGATGCCCAAGCTTTCCAAGAAGTGATCAACGGCAACGCGCATGCGGTAATTGCTTCAAGCCCAAAACCCGAGCATGAAAGCATCAAACACAGTGATTCGCTGTTCCTTCCTTTCAGTGAACGTTTAAGTAAAGGCAATGAAGCGTTTGCAGTGCGTTTAGGGGAAGAAGACAAGAAAGCCTATTTTGATCAATGGATTGCAGACCGCACTGCCGATGGTTGGTTACAAGCACGGTATGAATACTGGTTCTCCACTTTAGATTGGCAAGATCAGATTGCTTCAGGTCAGTAAATTCAGGTCAGTAAATGAATAACTACGGTGCAAAACCTTCATCTGACTACCGTTTCACTCTGCTGGATGGCGGATTACTGCTCGGAATCGCCAGCCTCATTGGCTGGCTCTATTACCGATCTGAAGTGGGAATTCACTATCATTGGCATTGGCGTGAAGCGTGGACGTTGATTTTCACGCCGCGTGCGGATGGTAGCTTGCCCTACTTCTTACAAGGCTTAGGCGCAACGTTACGTTTAAGCTTATGGGGTATGGTACTGGCTTTAGTGTTAGGGTCGCTGATCGGCATCGCGCGCAGCCGCAAGGCTTGGTTTGTGCGTTTACCCGCTAACGCATTTGTACAGCTGGTACGCAATATTCCACCACTGGTGTTTGTGTTCATCTTCTATTTTTTCATCTCCAATCAACTCATCCCGCTACTGGGTTTGGATGAGCTACTGCGCTACCACACAGCGGAAGTTCACCCGCTGCTCACTTGGCTGTTCGGCCCTGCCCGCTTATGGGAAAACTTGTTGTCCGGCGTGTTGTGTATCGGGCTGCTCTCTTCTGCTTACATTGCGGAAATCGTGCGGGCGGGACTCGCCAACATCCCGCAGGGACAATGGGAAGCTGCGGATTCGCTTGGCTTACCAACGTGGGTCAAATACCGCTATGTGATTGCCCCGCAAGTGCTGACCACCATTACCCCAGCGCTGGCTGGGCAGACAATATCCCTCATCAAAGACACATCGATCATCTCGCTGATTTCGATTCAAGAACTGACCTTTGTCGGCAGCGAAATCGCCAACTCATCTGGACTAATTTTTGAGATTTGGCTGATTGTCGGCGCAGCCTATCTGGTGCTTTGCTTATCCCTGTCTATGCTGTTTAAGCAAGTAGAGAAGCGCAGCTTACGCCATTTAAGCCGTTGAACGATGAAAGACGCTATCGAAGCAAAGCCAGTTTAGCGATTGCTTCGATATTTTTGAGAATAAATATCAATTAGACTCAAACTACTTGGAGTTGCAGGTAGGCGGCAAGAGAGTGAATCCCCATGAGCATAGATAAACTATGTGATTGGGGTGAACGAACGTAGCCAACACCGCTGAAGCTTCAAGTAGGAAGGGTATAGACTGAATTATCAAAACCTCAATAGATAAAGGTGACCCCATGAATTCACAAGTCACACACTGGTTGGCCAGAGATCCGGATCCTAAAACTCGTCAAGAGCTGCAACAGTTGATCGATACTCAGCAAGACGCGCAGATTGCCGAACGCTTTCAATCACGCCTTGAATTTGGTACTGCGGGTTTACGTGGCAAAGTCGGCTGTGGCCCGAACCGAATGAACCGCTTAGTGATCCAAGAAACGGCGGCGGGTCTGGGGCATTACTTGATTGCTCAATTACCCGATGCCAAAAACCGCGGCGTAGTGATTGGTTACGATGGCCGCCCAGATTCAAAGCAGTTTGCTCACGATACCGCCAGCGTGCTGACCTCGTTGGGCATCAAGACTTATTTGACTTACCAAGTGGCCGCGACTCCTATCGTGGCTTTCGGTGTACGCCATTTCAACGCGGCGGCTGCGGTTGTGGTAACCGCAAGCCACAACCCGCCGGAATACAACGGCTTTAAAGTGTATTGGGAAAACGGCGCGCAAATTATTCCTCCACATGATGCAGGCATTGCTGCTTGTATTGACCAAGCGGCGCAACAAACGCTCCCTTATCTATCCCTTGAAGAGGCAGAGCAACAAGGCCTGCTGCATTGGCTGCGTGATGAGTATTACCAAACTTACCGTAAAACCATTGGTGCAAGCCCACTGTTGCAGCATCACACTAAGCCGCAAGTGCTGAGCTTGGCTTACACCGCGATGCATGGTGTGGGTGCTAATATGGCAGAAACCTTACTCGCCGATGCCGGTTT
>JBOFIW010000443.1:0-1415 GCA_051650365.1 Vibrio sp.
TCCCGACCGCATCAATCGCCACACGCAATGCGGTTGGCTTATAACCATGCATCGCTTCAAACGCGGCAATTTCACTGCTGCGCATTGGGCGACTCATAGGGCCAAACTGTGCCGTGCTTTCTGATAACGCGGGCGGCGCTGTCGCCGAACCCGAAGCTTGTACTTGTGCATTCACGGCAGGGTAATAGGCTTGAAACTCTTCCACCCACAGCGTGGTCATGCCCGCTAAAGTATCAGAACCTACGGACAACAAGCTACCCGAAATACCGCTGACTTTTTCATAGTTCGGCAACGTTTCATCCAATGCCCACACTGTCGATGACGCCAGCAACAATATACTCAGCAAACCAATTCGGCTCCGCGTATAACTCATGCTTTCGCCACCAGTCGCTTAGGCAGGACAAAGGAGAATTTACTGCCCACACCCACTTTGCTATAGATATCCAAATGGGTGTCGTGGTGTGCAAGCGCATGTTTTACGATCGCCAGCCCTAAACCACTGCCGCCCGTATCACGAGAGCGAGCTTTATCAACGCGGTAGAAACGTTCTGTTAAGCGGTGTAAATGCTGAGGTTCAATCCCCTCACCTTTATCTTCCACTTCTAGGCAAGCCCCTTTACTTGAGCGATACCAACGCACGTCAATCTGTGCACCGGCTGGGGTGTATTTGACCGCGTTGTAAACCAGATTAGAAATGGCGCTACGCAGTTGATCTTCATCCGCCAACACCTTAAGGCTCTTATCCACCTCAAAATGCAGCTTATGTTGTGCATCACCACTTAAACTCAGTGCTTCTTTCTCTAACACTTCCAACATGGCAGGCACATCGACCTCTTGATCAAGATCGACCATCGGCGATGCTTCAATTTTTGAGAGCGTCAATAGCTGGTTCACCAAGCTGTTCATTCGGTTGAGCTGCTCAGTCATTACGCCATGGGCTTTGCTCCACATAGGGCCAGCTAGCACATCAGGATCTTCCGTCATTTCCAGATAACCTTGCAGCACAGTCATCGGCGTACGCAGCTCATGAGAAACGTTGGCAAAGAAATTACGCCGCATGCCTTCAAGCTGTTTAAGCTGAGTGACATCACGCACCACCATCAGGTGTTCACCCTCGGTGTACGGCACAATCCGCAGTTCCAGCATCCGATCACTATTCAGCGGCGAACGCATTTCGAGCGGATCGGTAAAATCATCTTTCTTGAGGTATTTGATAAAGTCTGGTGTACGCAACAGGTTCGAGATCGGCTGCCCAGCATCGTCTGGCCAGCGAAAACCCAGCAAATGCTGCGCAAGGCGGTTACACCAGACGATATTGCCTTCGCTACGAAACACCACAACTGCATCGGGGAGAGATTCCGCACCATTACGGAAGCGACGGATGAGATTGGTCAGCTCTTTGCGTTTTTTACGAT
>JBOFIW010000444.1:0-2809 GCA_051650365.1 Vibrio sp.
ACGTGAATGCCCACCATAACAAGCATATTTTGACCATTGAAGATCCGATTGAATTTGTGCACAGCAACAATAAGTGTTTGATCAACCAACGTGAAGTACACCGTGATACTCACAGTTTTAAAAATGCCTTGCGCTCGGCATTGCGTGAAGACCCAGATGTGATTTTGGTTGGTGAGCTACGTGACCAAGAAACCATTAGCTTGGCGCTTACTGCGGCAGAAACCGGCCACTTGGTGTTTGGTACACTGCACACCAGCTCGGCGGCAAAAACCATCGACCGGATTATTGATGTGTTTCCGGGCAGTGATAAAGATATGGTGCGCTCAATGCTGTCTGAATCGCTGCGTGCGGTTATCGCGCAAAAGCTCTTAAAACGCGTGGGTGGTGGCCGCGTTGCGTGCCATGAAATCATGCTGGCGACGCCGGCAATCCGTAACTTGATCCGTGAAGATAAAGTGGCGCAGATGTATTCGATCATCCAAACCGGTGCCGCACACGGCATGCAAACCATGGAGCAAAACGCCAAACAGCTGATGGCGCGTGGTGTGGTGGATGCGCAAGAAGTGCAGAGCAAAATCGAGTTGGATTTCAAAGCATTTTAAGTAGGTAAACACCGATGGAGTTAAATCAATATCTGGATGGGATGCTGAGCCATAAAGCATCGGATCTTTACATCACTGTTGGTGCGCCGATTTTATATCGAGTCGATGGTGAATTACGCGCGCAAGGTGAAGTGCTCAGCTTGGCGGATGTGACGGCCTTATTGCATGCGATGATGGATGACGTAAGACAAGCAGAATTCAAGCAGACGCGTGAAGCGAATTTTGCTGTAGTGCGTGATAGTGGCCGTTTCCGGGTGAGTGCGTTTTTCCAACGTGAATTGCCGGGGGCGGTGATCCGCCGGATTGAAACGCGTATTCCCACCTTTGAAGAGCTGAAATTGCCTGAAGTGCTGCAAAATTTGGCGATTGCCAAACGCGGTTTAGTTTTGGTGGTGGGTGCAACCGGTTCGGGTAAATCGACCACTATGGCGGCCATGACCGGCTATCGTAACCAGCACCGTACTGGGCATATTTTGACGGTCGAAGATCCCATTGAGTTTGTACATGAACACAAGCGCTGCATCGTGACGCAGCGAGAAGTCGGGCTCGATACCGAAAGCTATGAAATCGCGCTGAAAAACTCGCTGCGCCAAGCTCCAGATATGATTTTGATTGGTGAAATTCGCAGCCGAGAGACCATGGAGTACGCGATGACCTTCGCGGAAACCGGTCATTTGTGTATGGCCACGCTGCACGCCAATAACGCCAACCAAGCATTAGAGCGGATTTTGCATTTAGTGCCGAAAGAGCAGCGTGAGCAGTTTTTACTCGACTTGTCACTCAACTTAAAAGGGGTGGTTGGCCAGCAACTGTTACGTGATAAAAATGGCAAAGGGCGACACGGGGTGTTTGAAGTGTTGCTTAATAGCCCACGAATCGCGGATTTAATTCGCCGCGGTGAACTGCATGAGCTGAAAACGACCATGGCGCGCTCCAAAGAAGTAGGCATGCAGACTTTCGACCAAGCTTTGTATCAACTGGTGGTAGACGACAAAATCAGCGAGCAAGATGCCCTGCACAGTGCCGATTCGGCCAACGATCTGCGTTTGATGCTCAAAACCAAGCGTGGTGATAGCTACGGCAGTAGTTCTTTGCAGAATGTGAAGATTGATATGGAGTAGTGGTTGGTTGCTTTGTGCGCTTTGCTTTCACTCCCTGCAACGCAAGCGAGTTTGGGATAGAGCTTCGAGTCTGGATTGGGCATACTGCCACTTTCTCGGCTGAATGGGTGGAGTGTGCATGCAGACCACAACTCAAGAATATCTTGCATTAGGTAACGCGATTGCGGCGTTAAAGATGCCGCAATTTACTTCCCGCCTCGTGACAGTGCTGCGTTGTATTGCCGATTTTGATTGTGCGGTGATCTTGGGTTATCGCCCAAACAAGCATCCGATTTATCTGTATGACTCGCTCTCGACTCAGCGTGAGCTGCTGTTTCAGCGTTATCTGACACATGCTTATCTCGATGATCCTTTCTACAGTGCTTTGCAGCACAACACGCGCTCAGGGGTGTTTCATCTCTCTGATTTAATGCCGCTCAATTCGCAACAAAAAGCCTATCAACACCAGTTTTATGCGCAAACCGGTTGGCAGGATGAAGTGAGTCTGGTGGTCAATCTCGATGGCGAGCGTTTGATAGTGGTGTATCTCGGCTGCTTTAAGCCGCGCTCTTTTCCACGCGAACAGATTGCCGCATTGCAACAGCGGTTTACGGTATTGGAAGCCTTGTGTCAGCAGCATTGGCAGCAGCAGCCATTGCGGTTAGCGGAAAGTGCGCAGCCAAGCCAAGAGCTACGGATTTGGGTTGAACAGGCGATCCAGAGTTTTGGCGCGCAGCGTTTAAGTCCGCGTGAGCAGGAGATCACCGCACTGCTCATCCAAGGTTTAGACTCACAAGAGATTGCCGAGGCGCTGACAATTAGCCATGGCACAGTCAAAAATCATCGTAAACGCATCTATGCCCAATTGCATGTCAGCTCGTTGAGTGAGCTGTTTCAACTGTTTCTCAATCATCTGATTGGCGTTGCCGCGGATTAGGCTGTTTCTCTTCCTTAGGTCATCAATCACCAAGATTGTCCCTTTAGAGACATCGCTCCCGATGTTTAAAGTTGGTTACTCTGCTTGCCAAGACTTTTGGGAGGCAGAATGAATTCACAGCAACTTTTTGATGATTTACAGCAGCGCGGTTTGATCGCGCAAAGCACACC
>JBOFIW010000445.1:0-3509 GCA_051650365.1 Vibrio sp.
TTTTGAAAACGGGTGATACTCCATCATGGTGCCAAGCCAGCGCACAAGATGTGGTACAACGCTATCAAACACAAGAGTATCAAGCGAAGCATATTGTGATCACCGGCGGTGAGCCGTGTATTTATGATTTAACCGAACTCACACAGGCTTTCGAAGCAATTGGTTGTCAGTGTCAAATCGAAACCAGTGGGACGTATGAAATACTTGCTACGCCCAATACTTGGGTGACGGTGTCACCCAAAGTTGCCATGAAAGGGAAATTACCAATTTTGGATTCTTCCTTACAGCGTGCTAACGAGATTAAACACCCCGTTGCAACGGAAAATGACATCGAAAACCTTGATGCGTTGTTGTTACGTGCAAAAGTCAGTTCGGCCACTGTTATTGCTTTACAACCAATCAGCCAAAAGCCGAGAGCAACAGAATTGTGTATTCGTACTTGTATTGCACGCAATTGGCGTCTTTCCATCCAAACTCACAAATATCTGAATATTGCATAGAAGGGACAGAGAATGAAAAAAGCCGTTGTCGTGTTTAGTGGTGGCCAAGACTCAACAACTTGTTTAGTGCAAGCGTTAAAAGAATTTGATGAAGTGCACGCTATTACTTTTGATTATGGTCAGAGACATAAGCTAGAGATTGAAATCGCCCAGAAATTGGCGAAACAGTTGGGTGTTTCCGCACATAAAGTGATGGATGTGAGCCTGCTCAACGAGTTGGCAATCAGTTCCTTAACCCGTGATGACATTCCCGTTTCTCACGAGTTGCAAGCCAACGGTTTGCCGAATTCATTCGTTCCGGGGCGCAATATTTTGTTTCTGACTTTAGCCGGTATCTACGCTTATCAAATTGGGGCTGATACGGTGATCACTGGCGTTTGTGAAACGGATTTTTCAGGTTATCCCGATTGTCGAAATGATTTTGTACAATCCATGAACCAAGCGTTAGCGAAAGGAATGGATATGTCGCTGAACATTCGTACTCCGCTCATGTGGCTCAATAAAGCGCAGACATGGGCATTGGCCGATCAGCTTGGCGCGCTTGAACTCGTTCGTCAGCAAACATTAACCTGCTATAACGGAGTGATCGGTGATGGTTGTGGTGAATGTCCAGCCTGTCATTTACGCCAAGCTGGATTGAATGAATATCTCGAAAATCGCACGGCTATTTTGAATACATTGGTAATGAAGCAGTCAGCATCTCAGTAGTGCAATCTTGTGCATCAATAAAGCCGCCCCGACCTTGTTGTTTGGCGATGTTCATGGCTTTATCCAATCGTGGGTAGAGGCTATGAAAGTTCGCCAACTCACCGTCTAACAAGAGATAACTCATAGTGATACTCAAATGGAGTTGAGTTTCGGATGATGATTTTTTTTGCGTGTTTACTGAGTGATGAAGAGAAAAAAGGCGGGTTTCTGCATTGATCCGCTCACTGTTTGGTAGCACAAGTAAGAACTCATCATCGCCGATTCGGCTCAAGAAATCCCCAGTGAGGAATTGGGAGTGTAAAGTGTCAACAATGCCTTTCATGGCCATATCACCATTCTCATAGCCAAACCGTTCATTAAACTGACGCAGTTGATCAATATCAATTAAGGCGACGAGGTGTACTTGCTCGGTTTGCTTACAGGGCTTGAGATTGGTGAGCTGTTCCAAACCCTCATTTCGGTTAAGTAAATCTTGTAAATAGTTTCGTCTAGAAGAGTAACCTTTTTTCTTAGGGTGGTAGTAGGCAAAAGGTAGAGCTATTGCAAGAGTCAGAATCAACACCGACAGTGAAATACGTTGCCATTTGAGCGCATCGTATTTTTTGATTAATACCTGGTAGTTCTCCCGCCAAAAATTCGCGCTGTGTTTTTCTTCAAATTCTGCTTTGGAAAGATTGAGCGCAGCGAATGCTTTTCGCTGTTCACTATCGCGCACATGTAGCTCATTTTCAGCATATTGTTTATACCAAATTAAAGCCTGTTGGTACTGTTGTTGCGTATCGGCGATCGTCGCTAGTTGTAGATAGGCTTCTGCCTTAATCCTTGGTAATGAAGCATTGTCACTGATATTTATAGCTTGATTGGCGTAATTGGATGCTTGTGCATATTTCTGTTCTTTGAAGTAGGCTTGTGAAAGCGCGATATAGATGAGTCCTTTTAGGTGCTGATCTTGATGTTTATTAACGTATTCTAGGGCTTGTAGTAGGTGTTGGTTGCCATTATTAAAGCTACCGAGTTCAATATACGCCTTACCAAGACCAAGATGCACATAAGCTAACCCATACAAATAACCAGTAGTGGAAAGCCGTTCTTTAGCTTGATAAAAATGTTGGATACTCTGCTGATACCGTTTTTGCTCGAAGTAAGCATCGCCTAAGCTATGTTCGACTTGGGCGAGCAATAAAGGATTATTTTGCTGTATTCGGTACTCTAACGCTTTATTGAGATACTCAAGGGCGGCTTCATGTTGTCCTAATGAGCTCATTAATAGCCCCACATCATTATATACGCCTGAAGGGTCTACATAGTCGGGTAGTAATTTAAGTAACAACTCATAAGTCTCCGATGCCTCTTGATATTCACCTAAAAACTCAAGGTTATTTGCTACCAAATGTAAGCCTCGGTAGCGTGGAAAAAGTGGGTCAGCTGCATTCAATAGTCGCTGATCCATTTGCGAGCAGAAAAAGCGTGCTTTATAGGGGCGTCCACTTCGTTGGTATAGCCGACAGAGATGATATTCAAACAACAACATACCATCTTGGTCACTTACCTCCTTCATGTGGGAGTACAATCCCAAGTAAGCCTCCCCAGCTTTTTGGTAATTGAGCGCTTGCTCTTGATTAAGAGCTTCAACAAAACGTTGCTCTTTTTCAGAATAAGGGTCTTGGTTGTTGTTGGTTGCTTCACCGTAATAAGGTTGGCTTTTGAGTATGAAGTAGCCATGGATTTTAGAGGTCAAATAGAGCTTTTCAGCCCCTTCGGGTAGAGAGTAGTAACGGTCATGCAATAATTGCAAAGCACTGTTATCATCTTTATGTAGCGATTTTTCGTAAACTTCTTCCCATGCTGAACGCTCAAAAGCCAAGCAAAATGACGAAAAAAGATTGAAAGCAAGCAGAGAGCAAGGCAGATAAAATTTCATAATATAATTCTGTGATCTTTATTCGGAAAAATATATAGAACGCCTCCTTGATAAACAACGAATTAGTTGGTGCACTATTCTTTTTTGTGATACTTGCTGCATTGCTACTGAGTGAGTTTCTTGAATGCAATAAATTGAGCCTCAATTGCTGAAGAGTTTTGGCCTAGAATGATGGTTCAGTACTTCCTTAAGGGCGGCTGTATAAAAAAACAGTATTTTGATTGACAACATATCAAAATTCACTATGCTGTAATTATATACAGTTATGGAGGGTTTGGTATGTTTTGGGACACACTAGAACGAGTTAATCGTCTGCGTCAGCAAGCGATGAGCAATCCTGAATTTCTGCAATCGGCAAAACAGCATGAAGAAACCTTACA
>JBOFIW010000446.1:0-1574 GCA_051650365.1 Vibrio sp.
CGTTTTCGTATAGAGACATGTGCGGGAACAGTGCGTAAGACTGAAACACCATACAGATATCGCGTTGTTGGATGGAGCGTTCGGTGACATCTTCACCATCAATGAAGATCTGCCCGCTGGTCGGCTTCTCTAAGCCGGCAACCAAACGCAAAACGGTGGTTTTACCGCAACCGGAAGGGCCAAGTAACGTAACCAAGCTGCCTTTTTTGATCTCAAGATCCAAGTTGCCAATCACGGCATTGCTACCAAAGCGTTTGCATATGTTTTTGAGTACAACAAAGTTTTGTTTTTCCACGGTGATGTCTCCTAAGAATCTTGATTGGTTGCTTTGGAACGAGAAACGCGAGCTTCACCAACCAGTAAATCGAACAACAAAATGATGGCTAACATCACGACAATCAGCACGGAACCGTAGGCGATAGCGATGCCGTACTCGCCATCTTCTACTCGGTTTAGAATGTATGACGTTGCAACGCGGGTTTCCGGTGTAACCAGAAAGATGATCGCACTGACCGTGGTCATCGCCCGCACAAAGCTGTACACCAGCGTGGAGAGAATTGCGGGGCGTAACAGTGGCAAAATAATGTAGCGAATGGTTTGTAATGAGCTGGCGCGTAAGCTGAGTGAAGCTTCATCCAGTGATTTATCGAGCTGTCCAAGCCCTGCAATACCAGAGCGAATTCCCACGGGCACGTTACGCATCACCATCGAGATCACCACAATTGCGGCTGTGCCGGTTAAATAAATCGGCGCATCGTTAAACGCCAAGATGTAGGAAACGCCTGCCACTGTACCGGGTACGGCAAAGCAGAGCATGGTGGAAAACTCGATCACTTTTTTGCCGTAGAACTGTTGTCTCACCACCACATAAGCGATCAATAAGCCGAACAGGGCAGTAATCGGAGCTGCCACACCCGCATAAATCATGGTGGTGATCAGTGAAGGCCAAGCGCCATCCGACATGCCATTGCCAAACAGATTGAGGTAGTTTTTGAAGGTCAGGGTGTAATCGACGCCCCAGTTCACCGTAAAGCTGCCAAAGAAGATGCTGCCGTAGAGCAGAACGTTAAAGATCATCCACGCATACAAAGTCACAGTGACGCCCAATTTCAGAGAGGCTGGCATCTCTTGCACATCGCCGCGGTAGGCTTTACCAGAAATGGTGACGTAGGAGCGCTGACCAATCCACAGATACTGCACCACAAAAATGGCGAGTGAGAACAGCAACAGAACCGAGCCGAGCGTACTGGCTGAAGCGTAATCCAGCTGTGCCCCTGCAATATAGAAATAGATTTGCGTCGCGAGCACATCAAAGCTGCCGCCTAGTACCAAGGGGTTACTGAAGTCTGCCAATGATTGCACGAATATGATCAAAAATGAGTTGGCTAACGCAGGTTTAAGCAGCGGCATGATAATGCCAAAGAAGGTTTGATAGCGGTTGGCTTTGAGCGTGTAGGAAGCCTCTTCCAACGAAGGATGCAGTGACTTGAGTGCGCCATCCAAAATCATGAATGACATAGGCGCAAACGCCAGCACCTGTGCGAGCCAAATGCCCGTGAAGCCATACAGCCAGT
>JBOFIW010000447.1:0-7665 GCA_051650365.1 Vibrio sp.
AAATCCACCATACCATTCATCAGTATGAGCATGACCCTAGCCATGCCAGTTATGGCTTAGAAGCGGCACAGGCGCTTGGTCAAGATCCGAAGCGCGTATTCAAAACCTTGCTGTTTTGTATGAATGGCGAGGAAAAAAAACTCGCGGTAGCGATTATTCCTGTCGATCTAAAGCTGAATCTAAAACTGGCGGCCAAAGCGGCTAAAGCCAAAAAAGCTGAGATGGCGAAACCAGATATTGCTGAAAAAACCACAGGTTATGTTGTGGGGGGGATCAGCCCTCTTGGTCAGAAAAAAGCACTCCCCACCTTCATTCATCAAAGTGCCGAAACTCAAGCCACGGTTTGTGTGAGTGCTGGAAAGCGAGGGTTGGAAATAGAACTAGCACCGCAAGATTTAGCGCGCTTAACTCGTGGCCAGTTTGTTGATTTGTGCCAAGAAGAGAGTTAACTCTTATAAAAACGGCCTCAAAGAGAGGCCGTTGATTCTACAAGTAGTGAGAAGCTAGCGAGAATTAATGACGCGCCTCTTCTTCCATTTGTGCATTATCCACTACGTGGCTTTCACCCAAGTCTTTTGGCAGCACTAGGTTTAGGATGATCGCAACGATACCGCATAAGCTCACACCTTGTAGGCTGAAGTCACCCACACCAAATGCCATACCACCAATACCAAATACTAGCGTTACTGCAACAATCACTAGGTTACGAGACTTGTGTAGATCAACTTGGTTTTTGATCAGCGTATTCAGGCCAACAGTAGCAATTGAACCAAACAGCAGGATCATAATACCACCCATGACAGGCACTGGGATGGTTTGCAGCAGCGCCCCCAGTTTTCCGACCAGAGCCAGTACGATAGCGGTGATAGCCGCCCAAGTCATGATCGCCGGATTAAAGGCGCGAGTTAGCATTACCGCACCAGTAACTTCACTGTATGTGGTGTTTGGCGGCGCGCCGAGCATGGTCGCGGCCATAGTGGCAACCCCGTCACCCGCGATAGTGCGGTGTAAGCCCGGTTTTTTCAGGTAATCTTTGTTGGTTACGTTGGAAATTGCCAACATGTCACCTACGTGTTCAACCGCTGGAGCAATCGCAACAGGGATCATAAACAGGATAGCGTTTATATTAAACTCAGGGAAAGTGAAGTTTGGCAACGCAAGCCAAGCGGCTTGTTCAACAGCAGCAAAACTCACAACACCCATCGAGAGAGACAGGGCATAGCCGCTGATGATACCAGCCAAAATCGGCACGAGTTTGAAGAAGCCTTTCGCGAATACACTGAAAACCACAGTCACCAAAAGTGAAATACAAGAAATCCATAGTGCGGCTTGTGGATCCACGAGTTGTACTGAACCGTCACCAGTTTTGCCGAGCGCCATATTCACTGCCGCTGGAGCAAGACCTAAGCCAATCACCATGATGACCGGACCCACAACGACTGGGGGGAGTAGCTTATGAATGATTTCCACGCCACGCAGTTTGATCACCGCGCCCATGATAATGTAAACCGCACCCGCAGCCATCAATCCCCCCATGGTGGCAGGAATTCCCCACGTTTGAATACCAAACATGATAGGGGCAATGAAAGCGAAAGAAGAAGCGAGGAAGATGGGGACAGAGCGGCGGGTGATCAATTGGAAAAGCAGAGTTCCTAAACCAGCACCAAAAAGTGCTACGTTTGGATCCAGTCCGGTTAAAAGCGGAACCAGAACCAACGCGCCGAATGCGACAAACAGCATTTGCGCGCCTTGTATGGCATTTTTCATCGTATTTTCCCTGAGCTAAATAAAAATTCGCGGGATTCTATCACTTCTGCAAACGATTGCGAGCGGAATGAGATCAAAAAACAACAGGATTATGAATCCTTCATAAGAACGACGTGGGTCTCGTCGCACAAATTCTGACGTACTCCTGTAGGCTCTTGCCTTGCTGAACTAAGGATAGTTGTTTACCATCGTCGTTCAGTAAACAGAATGAAGGTATGGTATGCGCTATTTAGCTGTGTTAATGATGGGACTGCTTACGTTTCCCGCATTCGCCCTTACTCGAGTCAACTTATATCAAGCTGAAGTTGCGATCGATCCTCAACAAACAAATGCAGACGCGGCGGCGCGTGTTCGTGGTATGGAAGAGGTGATTGTTCGTGCAACGGGCAGCCAGGACTCTTTGAAGAATGATGCGGTGCAAAAAGCGCTGCGCCAAACTAATCAATACGTCACCCAGATCAGCACTCAGCAACAAGGCACTCAGCCTGTGATGCGTTTACAGTTCAGTGAGCCGCACATTCGCTCGTTGCTGACTCAAGCTCAATTACCATTTTGGCCTGAAAACCGCAGTAACTTGTTAGTATGGTTGGTGGAAGAGGCGAATTATGATCGCAGCGTCAGCTGGGAACACGCTGATACGCCATTACTCAACCAAATGAAAAGTCGCGCACGTACACGAGGTTTGCCATTGACGGTTCCGGTTGGTGACTTTGATGATGTCACTGGTGTGCAAGTGTCAGATCTCTGGGGGGGCTTTGTGAACCCGATCAGCACCGCTAGCCAGCGTTATCCGACCGATGCCGTATTAGTCGTGCGTGCTCAAGGAACCGATTTGCGTTGGACGTTGTTTGATCAATCGGCCAATACCATGACTGCTCAACCGAAAGCCCCGATCTCTGGTCAAGCCTCTGGTGAGCAAGCGGCAAGCGAGATGATTGATGAGATCAGCGATTACTATGCTCATAAGAGTGCAGTTGTAGTGAGTAGTAAATCATCCCAATCGGTGATCGCGCAATTTGGCCCGCTAGATAGTGCGCAAGATTTCTTCGTGGTTGAGAACAAGCTTAAGGGCTTAAGTTCAGTAGCATCGTTAGATATTCTGAAAATCCAAGGTACTCAAGTCACCTTTAATGTCCATCTTCTGACCAGTGCGGATGAATTTAAGAATGAAGTGCTGCGTATGGGGCAGGCTGTGTTGGTGGATGCTCCACAAGAGGAAGTTTTACCTCAAGACAGCAGCGGAGCGGAAGCATCAACGGAAAACTCAGGAAGTGAAAATCCAGTGGCAGAGGTTACTCCGCAGCCTGTTCAGCCAACTACGCTGTATTTCTCCTGGCAAGGTTAACACTTACCCATGATCAATAATGCTCAATAAAAAATAGCGCCGGCAATGGCGCTATTTTTTTCAGTCGCTTGTGCTTCGATCGGGTGACCTTCGTTCTAGCAAATGCTTTAGGTTACCCATAGGCAAAAAGATCACAGGTGGTCAAAACGTGCTTTTTCTTGCTTTTCAACCTCGGAGAGTTTAGTCAGCTTGAGTCCCAATTCTTTGCCGCGTAACCGAGCATAAAGTGTGTTTCCGATAAACGCAGCGAAAGTTAACACGAGCTCAACCAAAGCGAGCCAGCGCTCCCCTCCATCGACATACAGCAGTGTCAAAGCATGCAAAAAATACAACATCAGCACAAAGTTGGCCCAAGCATGGGTATACGGTTTACCTTTGATGATGCCATAGAGCGGCAGTAGTAATGGGATAACCCAACCAATAGCTAATGCATTAGCATTTAGGTGCGGATGGGGTGAGAGCTTAAGTTGCCACAGTACAATCCAAACCAACAAGGCAAAATTGGCACTGAGGGCAAGCCAACGGTAAAACGCGGTGCGTGGCTGCATCGCGGTAGTCGGGAGGGTCATACGTATCCTTTTAACTGTTTGGCTAGGTGGGCAAGGCGTTTTCCTAACTGCCGAGCCAATTCAGCCTCTTCCGGTGAGAGTGATTTTTGTTGATGAACATGGCTAGCGCCATAAGGAGTCCCACCCGATTGTGTGGTGTGTAGAGCGGGTTCTGAATATGGAATTCCTAAGATCAACATGCCGTGATGGAGCAAAGGCAGCATCATCGTTTGTTGGGTAGTTTCTTGCCCACCATGCAGTGTTGATGATGAAGTAAACACACAAGCAGGTTTATCTATCAATGCCCCACTCACCCAGAGTGGGGTGGTTTGATCCCAAAAGTGCTTCAAAGGTGCGGCCATATTCCCAAACCACACAGGGCTGCCAAATGCTAAGCCATCACACCATTTGAGCTCCTCCAAACTGAGGTAAGGATCACTTGCGTTCTCTTTACCATCAAGTTCTGGAACGGTGCGCAGCAGGGCTTGGCAATCGGTAACCGATTCAACCCCACGAGCAATTTGGCGTGCTAATGCTTGGGTACTACCATGGCGGCTGTAATAAAGCACAACAATGGAAATCATAAAATTTCCAGTACTTGCTCAGGCGGACGACCGTGGCGAGCCTGGCCATTACAAACCACAATAGGGCGTTCAATAAGCTTCGGGTGCTCAGCCATAGCAGCGAATAGCACATCATCGCTAAGTTGGCTGTCGCCTAAGTTTAATTCTTTATACAGTTCTTCTTTGCAGCGCATCATGGCACGCACTTCACTCAGTCCCAACTGCTGATAGAGGCTCTTTAATTCGGCAACGGAGGGGGACTCTTCTAAATATTTAATGATTTGAGGTGTGATGCCTTGGTCTTCTAGCAGCGCTAAGGTTTCACGGCTTTTTGAGCATTTTGGATTGTGATAAATCACGACTGTCATAGGTTCTCCTTCATCAGATTTTATTATTGGAGGGATAAAAAGCGTTCACGCTGAACCATTAATTGATCTATGCGCGCATCATAACGGGCTTGCGCAAGGCTACCGAGCTCGACCAATTGGCTAGCTTGAGTATAAAACTGAATCGCTTTGTTCCAGTTGGCTTGCAGAGCCATGATCTCTGCGCGTGAAGCGAGATCTTCTGCGCTATTGCCCTGTCGGCTATTGGCTTCAGCGAGGAGTTGCCAACCATTAATATCATTAGGGTTGTCATGGGTGTAGCGTTGTAAAATGCGGATTGCGTCATCAAATTTATCTTGTTTGAGTAACACATTGGCATAGTTGATGATTAATACAGAATTGCTCGGTGCCTGTTTAAGCGCAGTTTCAAGCAATTGCTGAGCGTTGCTTGCTTGTTTTTTTTCCAAGTAGAGATCGCTGATCGCATCCAGATAAAAATGGTTATCGGGTTGCTCTTTAATCAGTTGAGTCAGCAGCGGTTCTGCTTTATCCAACTGCTTTAGGTCGAGATAAACCAATGCCTTACCATATTGGATAGATGGTTTGAGTTCTGGTGCAATTTTTTTCTCAGTACGAGCAAACCAATCCAAAGCTGCATCAGAATCAATGCCAGCATAGCGAGCGATGACTCGTGCGCGTGCTAGATGATATTCCAAATGTGGAGCAAGTTTGAGTGGTGGATATTGCCGAGCTCGCTCACGGCTATCGGTGATCCGATCTTCGGGTAAAGGGTGGGTTAGTAGCATTGGTGGCGGTTTGCTAGCGTAACGATATTCGTCGGCTAAACGGCCAAAAAAGGTCGGCATGGCGTTCACATCAAATCCGGCTTTGGCTAAGGTACCAATTCCAAAGCGGTCTGCTTCTTTTTCATTGCTGCGAGTGTAGTTGATTTGTCCCTGAATACTGCCCGCCATGGTGGCGTTAATCGCTGCAATACCCGCCTCTGGAGAGGCAATGGCTAGCAACAGAGAACCCGCAAGCGCAGCGATCGTAGCAGGGGAGCGGCGCGCTTGCTCTTCCATACTACGTGCTAAGTGGCGCTGAGTGACGTGAGCTATTTCATGGGCCATGACCGAGGCCAGTTCACTCTCACTCTGTGCATGCAGAAATAGTCCTGAATGGAGTGCTACATAGCCACCAAAAAATGCAAATGCATTGATATTGCGATCACGGATCATAAAGAAGGTGAACGGGGTTTTGACATCATTGGCGCTGGCGACTAAACGATGCCCTAAGTTATCAATGTACTCATTAAGTACAGGATCGTTGATCACAGGTTGGCTATTACGCAGCATACGCATATAAGCATCGCCGTAAATCAGTTCTTGATCTATGGTCAGCGTTGAGCCAGCCACAGTCCCGATATCTGGCAATTCGATAGGATCATTTTGAGCGATGGCAGGGGAACAGGTAGCCATAATACAGAGGTACAGTAGGGAACGAGTCCATTTGAGTTTCATAATAAAGGCGAATACTCCAAGTTTATCTGCCACTAAGACATCACTGATGCCGATTGGTTTCTGAGTTCAGCTCTTCGAATTTTTGTGGTGCTAGCTGAACTTATTTAAATTAAACATAGGGTTATTTATGTTTGCTAACGTTAAATTTTGCTTACTAACAACGCCAAGTGACTTGGGGGACTTCTGTCGTGAATTTCTTGTCAAAATTCGTTACCCGTTGATGCAGTAGGTGTAACCCTAGTCGAAAGCCGATACAATGTGTCACCTATATTAAGGATTAAGCGGCAGAATGGAACCGATTATTCTCGATTTGCGGGAGCAACGCTGCCCTCTGACATTGTTACTGGCTAAACGGGCGGCAGTAGCGCTGTTGCAGAATGAGTCATTGGCCATTTTGATTGCCGATCCCGCCTCTCAACGTGACATTGAAAACTATTTGGCTTCTCAGCCTTTTACCTATCATTGTATTCAAAATCACGATCATTGTTCGCTCAGGGTGAGTAAGGAGACTTCGTCTAATGTTTGAAATGGTCAATCGGTGGTATAAGCGCCGTTTCTCCGATCCGCACGCTGCCAGTTTGGTCGCGATTTTGCTGTTTGGTTTTATCATCATTTATTTCTTTGGAAATCTGATTGCCCCACTGTTGGTGGCGATTGTGCTGGCCTATCTGCTTGAGTGGCCTGTCGCTCAATTGGGCCGTTTACGAATTCCAAGAACCTTAGCGGTGATCATCGTCATCACTATGTTTACTGGCTTGATGATCTTAGCCGTGTTTGGCCTAGTCCCCACGATTTGGAAGCAAGTGGGAAACCTCATCAACGATGTTCCTAATATGTACAGCGGAACCCAAAAATTCATCACTACCTTGCCGGAGCGATATCCTGAATTGGCGCATTTTGAAATTGTCGAATCAGTGATCAGCAATGCCAAAAATAAAGTGCTAGGCATGGGGGAGACCGTAGTGAAAGGCTCGTTGGCTTCGTTAGTCAGCCTTGCAACCTTAGGCGTTTATCTCATTCTGGTTCCACTGCTGGTGTTTTTCTTATTGAAAGATAAGCAAGAGATGTTGCGAATGGCGAGTGGTATCCTGCCCCGTAACCGCAAACTAGCCACCAAAGTATGGGAAGAGATGAACCAACAAATCTCCAACTACATTCGCGGTAAAGTGTTGGAAATTGTCATTGTAGGTACGGTGAGCTACATCACTTTCGCGATCTTAGATCTGCGTTACTCCGTATTGTTGGCGGTCGCGGTAGGGCTTTCGGTATTGATCCCTTATATCGGTGCTGCTGCAGTAACGGTTCCCGTTGCGATTGTGGCGCTGTTCCAATGGGGGCTGACACCCGAGTTTTACACTTTGCTCATCGCCTACGGCATCATTCAAGCTCTGGATGGTAACGTGCTGGTTCCCGTTCTGTTTTCTGAAGCCGTAAACTTACACCCCGTTGCCATTATTATTGCTGTACTGGTTTTTGGTGGCTTATGGGGATTTTGGGGCGTATTTTTTGCCATTCCGCTGGCGACTTTGGTAAAAGCAGTTTGGAAAGCATTGCCAAGTTTAGATGATGAATCTGAACTAAATCATTAAAAGTAAA
>JBOFIW010000448.1:0-3627 GCA_051650365.1 Vibrio sp.
TCCGTTATCCTATTGGATGCCGTGATTTATTGGCAACACCTGCTATTTCATCGTATTCCTTGGCTATGGCGTCTGCATCGTATGCATCATGCGGACCAAGATATTGATGTGACTACTGGCAGCCGCTTTCATCCGCTCGAAATCATCATTTCCGCATGGATTAAAATTGGTGCTGTGACGTTATTGGGAGCCTCCCCAATTGCGGTAATAGTTTTTGAAGTGCTACTGAATGCGAGCGCGATGTTTAACCACAGTAACGCCAAACTACCCTACAAAGCCGATCAATGGCTGCGTTTATTGGTGGTAACACCGGACATGCATCGAGTCCACCACTCCGTATTAGCGCACGAAACTCACTCCAACTTTGGCTTTTTTCTTTCCATATGGGACAAGATGTTTCACACCTATATTGCGCAGCCAGAAATGGGGCATGAGCGAATGAAGATTGGCTTGCCACTGTTTCGCCAAGCACGGGAACAATGGTTAGATAGAATGTTGACTCAACCATTTCGTGAGCAGTAACGCAATCACCTCAGTTTTAACCACATGATGATTGAGCACAAAGGTCAAAGGTTATTCAAACAATCGAGTAAAGTGAGCGTTCAGCCACTGTATGCCACGTAAGCGGGTGACAGCTAAACGAATTCTCAGTATGGTGATGCACAGAAACACAGCTCATCCATCCATCAACTAAAATGCAGGTGGCATGGCAAGCCGGCTGTTTTCGTTTCATCTCCTTTTTTTAATAAGGTGACTTATTTTGATGGCGAAACAAATACTTTCTGTTCTTCTTCTACTGCTTGTGGGATGTAGTTCAACACCTTCATCCAAACCCGATACATCATCGAGCAGACCTGATTTTAGTGATACCTCTACACCGAGTTTTTCAAATGTCTTTGCTGAATGGAGTGGTGTGCCCTACCGTTTAGGTGGTGTTAGTAAGAATGGGATTGATTGTTCCGCTTTTGTACAAATTGCGTATCGTGACGCATGGCAACTTGACCTACCTCGTACCACACAATCGCAAGTACAAGCAGGACAGAAAATTGCCTATGAACAAGCTCAATATGGCGATTTGATTTTCTTTAAAACATCGAGTACCAACATTCACGTTGGCGTCTATTTGGGAGATAAGCAGTTTATGCACGCTTCAACATCGAAAGGCGTGATCATTTCACGGATTGATAATCCCTATTGGGCGTCTAAATTCTGGCATTTTAGGCGGATTGAGAACCCGCCTTTTTTGATGTCCAATTAGCGCAGAGATATCAGTCGTAATGCGCAACGGCTGAATCGAACAAATTTTTCACTAATGCTATATATTCGTCCAGAAACACGATCTGCTCATTGGTTGCAGGACGGTACCAAACACCAGCAAGCACCTCACCCAGATCTTCAACTACAGAGTCTGCTTCTTTGAGTAATTGGAAGCGAACACTGGAATGCAGCTCTGGGTTTTGTTCAAAAATAGCCATAATGTTGCTTGCCACCATATCAGTGATGACATCTTCAACACTTTCCGTTCCCGTATCCCCTTCCTGAGTAAATACATCCATATTGAAAGACAGATGTTCAATCAGGGCCAGATATCCATCGGTTTCTACAACCACATTCGTTCTCCGCTTTACTGCTGCTGTTCGACAGTTAGTTAGTATCCTGCTTAATACTAAGACATGAATAACCTTTTTCACAGATGGCATGTGCCAGTTGCTGCACTTTCCACCAACAGCCCGATAAATTCGCTAATTCCTGATTAATTATGAGTCAAAACTTACGTATTGATGGCTGTTTTAGCTCATTATTAAAAAAATTATCCACTTTGCGATCTTGAGGCTCACCTGACCATGATAGTACGAAAGTGAACTTAATGATTTTATGAGTTAAATCACACTTAATTGCTTCTGCTTCTGCAATTTTTAATCAAAGAGGATTTATGTGCACTCATAAACTTTCATATTGGCGCACTTGACATACACTAGCCAGTATCCCCAGTAAATAACTGAGAGCTTGAATTATGTGGCCAGCAATTATTCAGCAGTTGTCCGAGCAAATGGGCAAGAATTTTCACCTAGTTGAAAAGGAAAAAGTGCATGGAGGTGACATTAATGAATGCTTTATGGTCAGCGATGGTATTGATCGTTACTTTGTAAAAACCAATCAGCGTGAATTCTTGAGTAAATTTGAAGCAGAAGTGGAAAATTTACGAGTTATAAGAGACACCAATACAGTGCTAGTCCCCGATTATATTGTACACGGCACAAGTAAAACTCACGCTTATCTGGTGTTGAATTATCTCGCTATCAAACCACTGGATGATGCTGAGAAAAGCTTTGAGTTTGGCTTGCAACTCGCCAAGTTACACCGCTGGGGGGATCAAAAAGAGTATGGCTTCGATTTCGATAACTACATCGGCGCTACCGTTCAACCGAACCCTTGGCATAAAAAATGGGCATTATTTTTCGCTGAGCAGCGTATTGGTTGGCAATTGCAGCTATTGCAAGAAAAAGGCATTCATTTAATTAATATTGATAAATGTGTGGAACTGATTAAAACGCGTTTAGCCAATCATTCACCTCGCCCTTCCCTACTTCATGGTGAACTCTGGTTTGGAAATGTCGCCAATTCTGTTAAAGGACCTTTATGTTTTGACCCCGCGTGTTATTGGGGAGATCGGGAGTGTGATATTGCACTCGCAGAATGGTTTGGTGGCTTCCAGCCCGAATTTTTTCAAGGTTATGAAAGTGTATGGCCGCTCGATTGGAGTTATGCAGAGCGTAAAGATATCTACAACCTTTATCATGTACTCAATCATTACAACCAATTTGGAGGGCATTACTTGGAAGAAGCACAACAATTGATTGACAAAATAATATCAACATAAACCATAATCATGGTTAATTATTTGATTTTATTATATTTGTATCGACATTGTTAAATGTTGATTTTTTGTTTCTCTTCAAATTTTAGACTTAATTTTCCTCTTTAAGAAACTTACCTGATTACTATTACTGTATCTCCAAGGACGTAAGGAACGAGATATGAGAAACTTCACTGAACAGTCAGTTATCTGTCCACACTGTGGTCACAGTATTCGTTTGACTTTAGATGCTTCAAATGGAAGTCAGGAGTTTTATGATGATTGCCCTGCGTGCTGCCATGCGATTCACCTCAATATGATGGTGGATGAGCTGCACGATACCATCGAACTTTCTATCGATGCCGATGATGAGCAAATTTTCTAATTAGCTTGGCTTTAACAATACAAGATAAACAGAGAAGAAGAGCGCCTTATTAGGCGCTCTTCTTCTCTTTGGTTCTGCAACAAGTACATAAATCTTGTTGGGTATATAGCTTTCATCAGCGAGTCAATCTGTGATTTATATCAGTTTTTCATGGAGCTTAATGCGACATTTCATTATTATTCTACCCATTGCGATGAGTTTAGTATCCCCTTGCTCACTACAGCTAGTTACCCTTTTGCTTTCCTTCCTCTTTGGAGAATTTCGTGCATCGTTACAAAAAAGAAGCATCTAATTTAATTAAACTCGCAACTCCTGTCCTGATTGCCTCAGTTGCACAAACTGGTATGGGCTTTGTCGATACCATTATGGCCGGTGGTGTAAGTGC
>JBOFIW010000449.1:0-2710 GCA_051650365.1 Vibrio sp.
TAGAAACCGATGAGTTTGAGCTGGATGACCTGAAGTGGATCATCCTGATGGTTCTGTTCAATGTGCCGGGTAATGAAAACGCCTACACCTTGATGGAAGAGCTGTTATACAGCAAAGAACAAGGCATTTTGCATTAAGCTTGTGCATTGTCTATGAGCAGTAAAATCGACCCACAACTGTTTGCAGCCCATGAACATGCGCTGCAATCTTCACCCTGTCCTCTATGTGGCGCAGAATTGCAGCTGCGCCACGGTAAACACGGGCCTTTTTTAGGCTGTACAGCGTATCCGGATTGTGACTACATTAAGCCTTTGTATCAAAATGATGGCCATGTAATCAAAGAGTTAGGCGTGCCTTGTCCTGAGTGTGGACATGAGCTGGTGCTACGCCAAGGACGTTACGGGATGTTTATTGGTTGTAGCCATTATCCGCAGTGCCATCATATCGAGTCGATGGATTCGCCTAATCAAGCGGAAATCTCTCCGGATATTACTTGCCCTGAATGCGGTAAAGGTCATCTCATCGAACGAAAATCTCGCTTCGGCAAGCTATTTTATGCTTGTGATGCTTACCCTAAATGCAAATTTGCGCTCAACGCTAAGCCGATTGCTCAGACTTGTGCCTTGTGTGGCTTTACGGTAATGGCTGAGAAAAAGAGCGCGGCAGGTATCCGTTATCAGTGCGCAAATCGTCAATGTGGGCATATTCAGGACAGTTAACCTCAGTTTTTGCCTATAGCATCAAAATTAAAGCCGCGTTAGACGCGGCTTTATTGCATTCGTGAGGTATGGATTAAGGTTGAATTTCCTTTGCTACTGCGTGTACGGCAGGAAAAGCCTTTTCATCTAACACTGTCGCTAATTGGCATAATTTGCGTTGCAGCTCACCACTGTAATCGGCGGTTACATTGATATGCCCCATTTTGCGTCCTGGGCGCTTGGCCTTGCCGTACCAATGTACGTGGCAGCCTTCCATCGCCAACACGGCGGAGGGGAGTTGGTCTTCACCAAGGATATTGATCATCGCGGTTTCACGAACCAGTTTGGTGCTACCCAGTGGCAAACCACATACCGCGCGTAAGTGATTTTCGAATTGGCAGGTTTCAGCGCCTTGTTGAGTCCAGTGGCCTGAATTGTGTACTCGTGGTGCGATTTCATTGACCAGTAACTTGCCTTGTACTTCAAAAAATTCCAGCGCTAATACGCCGACATAATTGAGCTGCTCGGCCACCGCTTTAAACATTGCTTCCGCTTGAGTTTGCAGAGCAGGTGCATCAATTGCGGTTGAAAGGCTTAGCACTCCTTGGGTGTGGACGTTTTCAGCTAAGGGATAAACCACCACGTCACCCGCTAAGTTACGAGCACCAACCAGCGAAACCTCGCGATCAAAAGCTACAAATTCTTCTGCCACAATCGCTTGTTCTGGGTTGGCTGCAAGATATTGCGCGAGTTCTTGCCAAACAGTCTCGATCTGCGCCGGTTCTTTCAAACGCCATTGACCTTTGCCATCATAGCCACCGAGCGCACTTTTCAGCACCATAGGCAATCCAATTTCGGCGATTGCAGCGGTCAGATCATCTCGGCTGTGGATAATTGCATAACGTGCATTCGCCACTTGGGCGCGATCCAGCAAGGCTTTTTCTAAACGACGATCGCCACCGGCTTTGATGGCTTCAGCACTTGGGTAAAGCTTGCCACTGTGTGCACAAAGATCGAGGATTGGATGGGGAATGTGTTCAAACTCCGCGGTGATTACATCAGCTTGCTCAATCGCTTGCTCCAATCCATGACCGAGCACGGTTTGGGTTAAGGGATGAACAATGTTTTCGCTACCGACATCAAAGGCAATTGTATCAATATTGAGTGGCGCTCCCGCTAGCGACATCATACGCGCCAGCTGACCAGCACCAAGAACTAAAACACGCATCCGTTACTCCTCCGCGGGATTTGGGTTGTCTAATACGGACTGGGTTTGCTTGGCGCGGAAAGCCTCTACCTTACTCATCACTTCTGGGTTGTGAATGCCGATGATTTGCGCGGCAAGTAAGCCCGCATTCGCCGCACCAGCTTCTCCAATCGCTAACGTGCCCACCGCAATGCCTTTTGGCATCTGCACAATCGAGTATAAGGAGTCGAGGCCAGACAGAGCACGTGATTGAACGGGTACACCGAGAACCGGTAGGCTAGTAAACGCTGCTGTCATTCCTGGCAGATGCGCTGCACCGCCAGCACCCGCGATGATCACTTGTAAACCACGTTCTTTGGCGCTTGAGGCGTAATCGGCTAGCAGGTGAGGAGTACGATGTGCCGAAACTACTTTGGTTTCATAAGCCACACCAAACTGGTCAAGCATCTCTGCTGCGTGTTTCATGGTTGGCCAGTCTGATTTGGAACCCATGATAATACCGACTGTCATCTCAAACTCCTTCAGTGTTATTAATTGGGTTGATAAACCCGTGTTGCGGCGCATTATACGGGGATTTTTATCTCAAGCAAACGTTTGCTTTTTGTTGTTGGTGAGAATAACTGGTCAATCGCCATACTATTCGTACACTGCTATTGAGTAATAAAGAGGAGTCAATAAAGTGGGCAATCTGCAACAAGCGGTTGATGTGCTGCAAAGTGGCGGTGTGATCGCTTATCCCACCGAAGGGGTATTTGGTTTAGGCTGTGATCCAGACAACCAAGCTGCGATGCTGCGTTTACTCGCG
>JBOFIW010000450.1:0-1587 GCA_051650365.1 Vibrio sp.
CTGTTTAAGCAAAAAGAGTGGGCGAATTTCCCAATGCTGTCTGCCAACATTTACGATAAAGCAACGGGTAAGCGTCTGTTTCAGCCGTACCATATCTTCGATAAACAAGGGATCAAGATTGCGGTTATCGGTTTAACCACCGAAGACACCGCAAAAATTGGTAACCCAGAATACATCGGTGGTATCGACTTCCGAGACCCTAAAGTAGAAGCTAAGCAAGTGATCGCTGAGCTGAAGAAAAATGAGAAGCCGGATCTGATCATCGCAGTGACGCACATGGGGCACTACCAAAATGGTGAGCATGGTGTGAATGCTCCGGGCGATGTGGCGTTGGCGCGTTTCCTACCTGCGGGTGAGCTGGATATGATTGTGGGTGGTCACTCACAAGAGCCAGTGTGTATGGAAGGCCCCAATCTGGTGAAAAAGAATTTTGAGCCGGGTGATGCTTGTAAGCCAGACATACAAAATGGTACTTACATTGTTCAAGCCTACGAGTGGGGTAAATACGTTGGCCGTGCGGATTATGAATTCCGTAACGGTGAGCTGAACATGGTCAGCTACAACTTGATCCCAGTTAACTTGAAGAAAAAAGTTGAAGTGAACGGTGAAAGTAAGCGTGTGTTTGCAACGTCTGAAATTAAAGAAGATGCAGCGATGCTCGACTTCCTACGCCCTTATCAAGAGAAAGGCCAAGAGCAGCTCAACATTAAGATTGCGCAAAGTAACGGTAAGCTGGAAGGTGATCGTAACGTAGTGCGTTTTGAGCAAACTAACTTAGGTCGCATGATTGCGATGGCACATATGCAACGTGCTAAAGCCGATTTCGCCATCATGAACTCAGGTGGTGTGCGTGACTCTATCCAAGCTGGTGATATTACCTATAAAGATGTGCTGAAAGTGCAGCCATTTGGCAATATTCTGACTTATGTAGATATGAATGGTCAGGAAGTATTGGATTACCTAAACGTGGTGGCGACCAAGCCAGTAGATTCTGGTGCTTATGCTCAATTTGCAGGTATCTCAATGACCGTGGCAGAGGGCAAAGTTTCGAACGTGATGATCGGTGGTAAGCAATTGCGTTTGGATGCGACATACCGCTTCACCGTACCAAGCTTCAATGCTGCGGGCGGCGATGGTTATCCGAAAATCTCAGAACACCCAGGTTACGTTAATACCGGTTTTGTGGATGCGGAAGTGCTGAAAGATTACCTTGAAGCGAATAGCCCAATTGATGTTAATCGTTTCGCACCATCTGGTGAGATTGTTTATCGTTAATTAAGGTTTGACTCTGCAAATTGAATTGCGTTTACTGACAGGCGGTGTGAAAACACCGCCTTTTTTGTTTTTCCATATAAATATGGAACTGAGCTGTCTCTGCTTATCAGCAGTGTGAGTAAATGAGGACACGCGATTCATGACTCCCGCAATCAATCTTGCAAAGAAAAATAAAATCCACCATACCATTCATCAGTATGAGCATGACCCTAGCCATGCCAGTTATGGCTTAGAAGCGGCACAGGCGCTTGGTCAAGATCCGAAGCGCGTATTCAAAACCTTGCTGTTTTGTATGAATGGCGAGGAAAAAAA
>JBOFIW010000451.1:0-3566 GCA_051650365.1 Vibrio sp.
CTACTGCATATGAGTGTGGACTTTCCCCTGCAAGCGCCTGCGACGACTCTCTATTTTCTCTTCTGTTTACAGCTTGCCAACGGAAGTGGCGTGCTCCCAACACCTAAACATTCTCGTTTACGCACCGTGTAATAAAAAACGCTCAGGAAGTGCAATCTCACTTCCTGTTTCTTTTAATCACTCCTAAAGAATGACATAGCCTCGTCAGTAGATATTTCGATGACCTCTTATCACTCGCAAATATTGTTAAGATGCACATGGCACTTAATAGGATGCATTTCCGAGAACCGCTCAATACAGACCTCTTCAATACATGCAATCTTTATGTATACGGAAAAATTCGAAATCGGGAATGAAGATACCAAGAAAGAAGAAAATAACCCCTAAGCCAACCATTGCCATAGAAATAAAAATGATACAAAAAAATACCCCGATAACTCGGGGTATTTCGCTACATTCATGTTCAAGTTCACATGGGTTTACTTAGTAAACAAACTGGAACCCATCCACCAACCAGCCCGCAGTCCAAACGTTGATCTGCTTGATGCGTTTGCCTTGCGGTACCGTGTAAGTTTCTACTTTTTTATTGCTCGCATAACTTGTCGACCCCAACAACACGGTTGAACCATTTTTCATGGTGAATTTAATCGCTACAACATGGTAACCACCCCAGTTATAAAGGCCGGAAGTGACTTCTACAGACTGTAGTTGATCCAATGCAATCGGTGCTCGTAGTGCCCCACCGTTTGTTCCTTCAACAGGACCACCAACTAAGTTTGTCGTGGTGGTGCCAATTGCATCAATCGCAAAACCTGAACGTAGATACATTTGGTTATCTGCCGTTACCGTACGTTGATACTGCGCCGAATTTGAGTAACCGAAGATCGGAGACTCACCACCTACTGCATTACGCAGCGTGCTGGTGCGATATGTATTGTGGCTCAACCAGCTTGGATCTTCGAAAGTTGGAATTACACCATTCTGATTAATATTGCTCAGATGGAAAGCATGTTGGTTCCAAATACGAGTCGCATTTTTCCAAGGTTTCGCACTATCCGCTGATTGGTACACGTAAACGCCATGGTTAATTGCGTATTGACGATCGAAATCGTTCGCTGCCACAATCAGTTCCGCGTTGTTATCCCCTTCGAGATCGACCACTACAGGGTATTCCCACAAGGTTGCAGTGGAATGTGCTAAAGAAGCACGTTCTTTACCAGTTTTACCATCTAATACACGTACTCGAGCGTGATCTTGAACGAGAACTTCATCAATACCATCGTTATCAAAATCATAAGCGGATACGCCGATTTTGCCGCTACCTGTATCATCGTTCGCCACAGACCAAACACGCTCACCTTGGGCATTGTACATATCCACTGCAGCATAGCCTGCATATACAATTCCTTTTACATCCAGATCGTTAGTACCATTTGGTGTGGCCAATTCAAATTGCAAACCATCTAAAAGCCAACCGGCTGTCCATGCTTTTAGGCTTTTAATACGACTGCCTGTCGGTACTGTAAAGCGTTCTGTCTGTTTCGAGTAAGCATAATTTTTTGAACCCATTGAAATTACGCTGCCGTTGCTCATTCTAAAATCAAGTGCTAGCAGATGGTAACCACCCCAGTAATAATTCCCCCATGTCAAATCAATGGATTTAATATCTTTCACATTCACAGGTGATTTCAGACTACCGCCTGTTCCACCCACCAAATTGGTGCTTGACGAGCCAATAGCATCGATCGCGTAACCCGATCGCACATAGATTTTTCCATCTACAGCCAAATCAATCGAGGTCGGTTTGTTGTTAGGCTGATAGCCATACACTTTTGAAAATTGGCTGGTTTCAATCTCTTTCGCTTTACCAAGGAAATTCGCGATAGCTTGTACGCCACCACCAGGGTTTGCCGCATTGTTCACTTCCCACTTGATCGTTCCATCGTGTTCCAATACTGCAAAGCGTGCATTCTCACCCGTTGCAAATGTTGCAGGTACGGAGGCCACGATTTCTGGTTCTGGATCAGAGTCTAAATTGACGACAGAAGAGAACCACACCGCATCATTGGCTTGATATTGCCAGTTGATAGCGCCGTTGTTCTGGTACAACGTACCGCCAGAGAAGACTTCTTGCTGTTGGTCTGCATCCACATCCACATTGATTGAAGAAGGCGTCCAAGCATGATTAAACACCAAACCGTTTTGGTAGTTATACACACCATCGGCCGCCAAAATCTCAACACTGCCATCGTGGTCTAAATCCGCCAAAGTGATATCACCGACAATTTTCCAGCCACTTTCAGTGGTCGGAATTTGTTTTTTGATATTGCCGCGATTATCCAGAATCGTAATAAATTGATCACGGTTGTTGGTCGTTACAATCTCAACGATACCATCACCATCTAAATCGCCGAGCGCCGGAGAGTAACGAGCATCAGCAATGACTCCGCCGTTGGCGTAGTTCCAAAGTTCAGAACCATCCACACCACTCAAGGCACGCACTAAACCACCATTGGTGTATTTATTGCCTTCAAAGGTAACGACAACAAGATCAGCAACGTCTTTCTCATCGATCTTACCGTCACGGTTATCGTCATTCAGTTGCGCTACAACAGGCGTTACCATTACTTGATTCGAATTAGGTAAGAACGATCCGCCTTGCCAAGACCATTTCTGTTTCATGCTCAGCGCAGAACTATCCCCTTCATAAGGTACAACGCGCATTGAACGTGGTTTAGAAAAGTCGAGAATTTCGCCGTTGTACGCTTTTACTGCACGCATCTGCTCATTTTGGGTTTGACCACCAAAAACCGCGAGACGGTTGTAAGAAAGATTATCCCAATCACTGAGCATAACGCCCAATCCTTGTGGAGCATCCACATCCACTTCATGCCCATAAATGTAAGCTGGCAATGAATAACCGGAACGCTCACCGTCTTTCAGGCAGTAACGCTCACCATTTTGGCGACTCACAATACAAGCTTCAGGATAGGTTTCCGATGCTAGCACTCGCATTGAGCGTGGTTTAGAAAAATCTAAATACGCGCCATTGTAAGCTTTAACATTCTTAAGCTCTTCATTGCCGGTATAGCGATCGAATACCGCCAAACGATTATAAGAAAGGTTATCCCAATCACTGAGCATGACCGAGATACCACTTGGAGCAAGCACATCTACTGGATGAGCATAAATCCAGCTAGGCAAGGAGTAGCCCGAACGCTCACCCGCTTTTAAACAATACTTTTCGCCATTCAAGCGACTGATAATACATCCTTCAGCTTCAGTCGTTGTAGCCTGAACCATAGAACTACTTAACGATAAAAGACCGACAGCAAGTGCAATATATTGAGATGTCATCTGTGAGACTCCCTTTACTTCGTGTTAATTTTCCCAGAAACAGAATATGCATCCGGTTGGTTTATGTAATAGTTATTTTTGAACCTAGAAACTGGTAAAACAGACTGCTAATAGCAATCTAACGGAATTATCAATATGCAAAATAACACTTTCAATACATCAAACCTATTTTCCCGCCTCAGTAATGAGACATCTCAATGTTGAGAAAA
>JBOFIW010000452.1:0-17027 GCA_051650365.1 Vibrio sp.
ATGCTCAGGTGAATGATATTTACACTATCACGAAGGCACAGAATAAATTGACGGTGTGCAATATACCGAAACTTGTCGCATTGATTAAAATGAATACGAAATAACAGTTCTGCTTTTAAACTGAGTTAGACCGCAAAAACAAAAAAGAAAAGGCCTGACAGTTGTCTGGCCTTAAAACATGCAAATCTACAATCCGCTTATTTCTTATTCGCGTATTTCATTGAATCCAACGCAACAGCGAAGATGATGATTGAGCCTTTAATGATGTACTGCCAATACGGGCTAACACCGATGTAGGTCATACCGTAGTTAATAACAGTAAAGATCAGCACCCCAGTCACTACCCCTGCGATACTTCCCACACCACCAGCGAATGAAACACCACCCACCACACACGCGGCAATCGCATCCAATTCATATAAGAAACCTAAGTTGTTGGTCGCACTACCAATTCGCCCTGCTTCAAGCATACCGCCAAAGGCATAGAACACACCGGAAAGTGCATACACTTTAAGCAATGTGAGTGGCACGTTAACACCAGACACTTTCGCCGCTTCTGGGTTACCCCCAACGGCAAAAATGTTTTTGCCGAATACGGTTTTATTCCACAGCACCCACATAAAAATAATCGCGATAATGGCGTAGAAGGTGATATAGGAGAACCGGAAATCTCCAATTCGGATAAAACCTTGAGTGAAGGTAGTAAAGCGCTCATCAAAACCAGCAATCGGTGAAGCGCCGACTGAATCGTAGTACAACGAGTTAATGCCGTACACGATAATCATAGTGCCTAAGGTCGCGATAAACGGCGTTACTTTGAGGTACGCGACGATCACACCGTTCACCAAACCAATAATTGCTCCAATCAAGCAAACACTTATGATGACCGCAAGAATCGGAATTTCACCCAAACTTGGGAACACTTTGTTCACGTTGTCCATAGATTGCAGCAAAGTGGCTGAGATCACAGCGGCTAAACCCACTTGGCGACCGGCTGATAAGTCAGTGCCTTGGGTCACAATCAAACCAGCTACCCCCAGTGCAATAATCACGCGCACGGAGGATTGAGTCAGGATGTTACTGAGGTTACGTAAGCTAAGAAATGAGGGCTCTTGAATTACAATTACCGCAAGCAGAATAAACAGCACTGCGTATATTGCGCCCTCTTTTAAATGTTTAATTGCAAATGATTTGACAGCATCCATAGTCATTTCCTTAGAGGTATCGAGAGGCTAGCTCTAAAATTTCGTTCTGAGAGGTTTGTTTGGTATTCACAATGCCTGCATTGCGGCCGTTGCTCATTACCATGATCCGGTCGGTAATCCCGAGTAGCTCCGGCATCTCAGAGGAAATAATGATGATGCCTTTGTCTTTCTTCGCCAGCTCTAAAATCAGCTGATAAATTTCGTACTTCGCGCCCACATCAATACCGCGTGTGGGTTCATCCAACATCAAAATCTCGGGTTGAGTCAGTAGCCAACGGCCAATAATGACTTTTTGCTGGTTTCCGCCAGAAAGCGATCCAATATGAGTTTGATGTGATGGGGTTTTCACTCGCATGGAATCAATCACCCACTGCGTATCACTCTTCATCTTCTTATCACTGAGTAAACCGTAAGGCGTTTTGTACTCATCCACGTTAGCAACGAGAGAGTTAAAGGTGATGTCGAGGTTGGAATAAATCCCAGTCGAGCGGCGCTCTTCAGTCACCAATGCAAAGCCGTTTCTGATCGCTTCATGGGCATCGTGGTTTTTCATTTCACGTCCATGCAGCAATATGTGCCCTGCACTGCGTTCACGCACACCAAAAATGGTTTCCACAATGTCGGTACGGCGCGAACCCACCAGCCCTGCGACACCTAAAATTTCTCCAGCACGCAGCTCAAAAGAAATATCTTGAATCGAGGGTTGATTGAGTGCGGTGAGATTCTTCACCTCAAGAATGACGTTCTTTGGTTCATTACTTTTTTCAGGAAAACGCTGCGTCAGTTCACGGCCAACCATCATCGAAATGATCTTGTCCATATCCAACCCTTTCAAGGGACGCGTATCCACCCACTGGCCATCACGTAAAATGGTGATTTCATCGCAGATAGAAAAAATCTCTTCCATTTTGTGTGAGATATACACCACCCCACAGCCTTTCTCTTTGAGCTTTTTGATAATGGTGAAGAGATGATTTACCTCTTTTTCGGTCAAGGAAGAGGTGGGTTCATCCATAATCACCACTTTGGCGTCATAGGAAAACGCTTTCGCGATCTCGAGCATCTGCATTTGCGAAACCGATAAGGTGGCAACTTTGACCTTCGGATCGATGTCGATATCTAGTTCAGCGAAGATCGCCTTGGTATCACGATACATTTTGTCGTGATCGACAAAAAAACCTTTGGTGGGATAGCGACCAAGCCAAATATTATCCATGACTGAGCACTGTTTTACTTGGTTCAACTCTTGGTGAACCATTGAGACACCAGACTCTAGTGCCTCTTTTGATGAGGTAAAGTTCACATGTTGACCGAGAAAAATGATATCGCCCTCATCTTTCTCATAAATACCAAATAGGCATTTAAGCAAGGTAGATTTTCCAGCTCCGTTTTCTCCCATAAGGGCGTGTACGGAATGTGGACGCACTTTTAAATTCACCTTATCGAGGGCTTTCACCCCTGGGAACTCTTTACTCACCCCTGTCATTTCTAACAGGAATTCATGTGTTTGATTGACCATGGCATCACTTTTATTATGCAAAAATTCAGACAACCCATATCAATGCGTGGTACACACGGCGTGATATATCTCTGCATCAGGCAAATAATGCCTAATGCCAACTCTTTGATGTCAGAAATGAAAGAAGAGGAGAAGTCACCCTCTCCTCTATTTCTCCAAAGTTATTCAACGTTATTGATGTCAACACCAACGTATGGAACACGAACTACTTTGTTTTCTACTTTCCATTGAGTACCGTCTGCGGCAGGTTTGCCATTGGCTAAATTACGTGACAATTCAAACGTGGCTTTCGCTTGGTTCTGTGCATCATTCAAAACCGTACCTGCCATATCGCCTGATTTAATCAGTGCCAATGCTTCCGCCAATGCATCCACACCAAATACCGGAATTTTTTGGCCAGCACCGCGCAGAGCTTCAATCGCCCCCATCGCCATACCATCATTGTTGGCAATCACCACTTCAATTTTGCTGCCATTAGGGCCTGATAACCACGCGTCCATCTTGTCTTTTGCCATTGCGGTATCCCACATCCCCGTATCTAGGTGTAGCTCTTGCGTTTTGATGTCGTTGTCATTAATGGTTTTCACCGCATAGGTAGTACGTGCTTCTGCATCTGGATGGCCAGGCTCTCCTTTCAGCATTACATATTGCAGTACACCATCACCGTTCTTATCCCACGATGGGTTGGCTTTCCATTGCGATGAAATCAAGTCACCTTGAATAATCCCAGACTCTTTAGAATCCGTACCGACATAGTAGGCCTTGTCGTAGCTTGCCATCGCATCGGCTGAAGGTTCTTTGTTGTAAAACACCACGGGGACATCGTCAATTTTCGCTTTCTGGATGATGGTAGACGCCGCTGCGGGATCCACTAGATTGATCGCTAGAGCCTGTACTCCACGAGCAAGCATGACATCGACTTGATCGTTTTGCATGGACTGGCTATTTTGTGAGTCATTCATAAGGATGCGTGTGTTGCTATCCGCCGCGGCTTCTTTTTCAATCGCTTGGCGAACAACAGACATAAAGTTGTCATCGTATTTATAAACGGTAATGCCTATGGTGGTCTCTGCCAGAGCCTGTGTACCAAAACCCATACCAGCAGAAAGCATTGCTAAAACAGTTAACTTTCTCATTGAACAAGTCCTATTTGTTGTTTTGTATTACGTGTGTAGGGAACAACGTTCACTCGACCTTTTGCACAAAATCCTACTTGCACAACCAGTGGAAACGTTTACTCAAGAGTATAGTTTTAAAAACGGTAATTAATGTGAAGCAGTTAAAAAAATGTTCTTCAACCGAAAAACTTGTAATAATTTGTTTAAAATCTTTGAGCTCCGTAACAATTCACTCTCAATTTCCGTAATCCTTTTTGCTCAGTCAGTGTCATAGCAATCAAACCCAATCAACGGATGGTGATAACGTTTACACATGAATTTCATATCACTCTAACTAGGGCACTTTTATCTTTGCTAGAAAGTATAGTCAGTTTTTAACGTGATAATTGAAAACCAAGATAGATTACGACCACCTCAGCAAACGAAGCTTAGTGATAGCCGTTGAAGATGAAATGACAATTGAATTTGCGATAACTCATAGAGATAACAAATCGGCAGGAAAGCTCAATCGTGAAGGATAAGTAGCCAACGAATCGAGGCTTGAGAGAGTAGAACACGATACTAAAAAACGAATAAGGCAGGAAATCTCCTGCCTTATCCTTATTGGGTCGCTATATTTATTGTTTGATTGTCGGACGACACTGTTGTTCTTGTGGTGCCAGATAAGGTGACAAAATTGGAGCCATTCCTTTAAGCACTTGTACGGGTAGCGCAGACGTAAAGGTGAATTTTTCTGATTCACTACCTGCCACATAGGCAGTTAATGTACCAAAATGGCGATCCCCTAAATAGAACACAAAGGTCGCGGTTCGGTTGCGAGCTTGTGATTGGACAACGGCACCCAGACGGTTAACGGTTTGAATGCGGTTATCGCCGGTACCCGTTTTTCCCCCCATCACGACAGGGGTTCCATCCGGAAGTTTAAATACGCCAGAAATCCTTCTTGCTGTCCCGCTATCAACCACTTGTGATAAAGCTCCGCGCAGCGCTCTCGCCACCTCCACGGGTAACACTCGTACACTCTGTGTTTCCACTGGAGAGAATTCTGTTTCAAATGGCGTTCCTTGAGCAAAATGCAGATGGTTAATACGTCTTGTTGGTACACGAATACCATCGTTCAAGATGATGCCCATCAGCTCAGAAAGTGCAGCGGGTCGATCACCAGAACTCCCCAACGCCGTTGCCAGCGAAGGAACTAAGTGATCAAATGGATAACCCAAACGCTGCCAACTTTGGTGAATATCTAAAAACGCCTCCACTTCTAGCATGGTACGAACTCGGCTATCACGCGCATTACGATGGCGAGTTTTGAACAACCAACTATACACTTCTTGACGCCTGTCGCTACTTGCAGAAACAACGTCACTAAATGAAACTTGACCATTTTCATTAAGATAACCTAGTAACCACAGTTCTAACGGGTGAACTCGAGCAATATAACCTTGATCAGGAAGTGAATATTTATTGCGCCCATACTTATTGTAAAGCTTTTCAATCTGTTTATTGCTGAGCTTATTACGCGATGCAATAGGAAGCTTTGCATCCATAAACACCATAAACTCACTCAACGGTGCATCAGGTATAAGGTAACGATGCACCGCTGCCAATCGATCCGCACTCGGCTTCAAGCCCTCAAGCAGGGTGGTCATGCGCTCCTCTGCCGTCTTATCTTTATATTTGCGCCAGAAGCGCAGCAGATACGCTCTCCCCTCTTTATCCGCAAATTGACGTAGATATTCCATACGACGAGGATCTTTATCATCCTTCATCAATTGAGCACGATACCCTTCGCTATAAAGTGTGTAGCGTTCAATATCCTGCATCAAACGAACAAAAGGTAGATTGATCGATTCGCGCAGTGCATCACGCAAAGTCGGGATGCGATCATCATCTTCCTTACGGAAGTTGTTAAAGGTATGCAGACCACCACCAGTAAAGAAGCGCTCATTAGGATCGGCAGAATACTCGCGATCCAACGCGGCTTCGAGCATGGTTGAGAGATCGCGTTGCGGACTAACCAATAACCAATTAATAGACCATTGGCTTAAATCATCTTGTGCTTCCACTGCCTGACGGCGAAGTTCCGACACGGAGAGATGATGATATTTATCATGCAGTTTTGCGATGATTTCCAAATAGTTGGTCAGCACGCGTAACTTTGCAGTTGAACCGAGTTCCAATTTACTCCCTTCGTTAAGATCGAAAGGCTGATTGGTGTTGTCGGTTTGTACGCGAACTTTAAACCCTTCCTCACTGCGTTCAAAAAGCGTAAAGCTGTAACGCACATCTCCAGTTTTTTCTGCCGCCAGTAAACGATACCCTAAAATACCCATCTCTGCTGCAAACTCAGGGTTAGCTAATTTTTGCAAATAGCGTGTGACTTCATTTTGTAATTCAAAGTTCAACGTGGTAGATGCTCGTAGATCCATCCGATCTAAATCATATAGACTCACGCCAAGTTGACGACTGAGATTGGTACGCGCGGCTAATAAACCTTTGTTGGTGTTGATGCGAGTCATCGCTGGCTGCTGAACAAAATCGCGGAATTGCAAATGGGCGGAGAGTGCAGCATTCATCAGAGATTGAGAAATCATATTCTCACGATAGAAAAGCCTGATATGGCTATCCGTCAAGGTATTAAGATCGTCTCGCCCTACAAGTGCCAAGTAATAAGATGGTCGGCGATGTGCAATCATCAACGCTACCACTTGACGTAGTGCCAAACCTTGCTCAGCCAGATCACTGGCATGATTTAGGCTCGAATCCAGCAGTTGATTAACACGATCAGGATCGGCGGCAAACCACACCCACAAGCCGTCACCTAAACCATGCACTTCACCATAGCCTGGCGCAGCTGATAAAGGTACGGAGTTCAAATACGCCCACACCACCAACTTACGCGCTTCTAGCGTATTCGCACCCAGGCGATAAGCACGCACACTCGCTGAGACCATTTGACGGATTTTTTCTTGTGGACTATACGTTAAGCCGTCTTCTGAGTGTCGGTATTTTTCAACTTGAGTAGCCAGTGTACTTCCACCTGCGGACTGCCCATCAAGATCAAGTGCCTTACCGACCTGAGTCAACGCTGCTTTGAAAAAGCGTGGCCAATCCACAGCAGGGTTAATTAGTGGATTTTTCTCACTCAACAGATCTCGGTTTTCGATGAAAAGCAGTGACTGAACAATTAAGTCAGGAATCGCGGTAAATTCCGAATAGTGATAACTCGGATAACGGAACTGATAAACCGACTCTGCTCGGCAATCAAATAGCGTTAATCCTGCTTGCACTTTTTCTGTGTAAGGTACAAACAAGCCAGACTGGGCATAATGATAAAGTGCATCGGAAAAACGTACCTGATGGCTAACCGTGAACCCACGCTGAAGTAAACGTTCTTGGATGTTAGGCAAAGCCACATAGCCTAAACGTTGATCAAAAGGTCCGTAACTGGGGAAGGTAATTTTATCGCTCACACCAGGCTCAACCTGATAAGTCAGCCCTGCCGCATAGCGACTGATTTCACGCGATTGCAGCGTTGAGGTTTCCATTTCATGAAAAAGTGCCGCACCGCCTGCGGTGCCCAGAATGAGCACAATAATTAGCCCAAACCGTGATTTGTGTTTTTGTGCACGTCGACGCTTTTTGAGCACGCGCCGAGGAATAGAGTCAGCTGCCACTTGTTTGAATCCGTTTAATCACTGAGAGTGTAGTCACAACGCAACGAAATGAGTTCATCGTTAACCGATGATTGTATGTAGAAGTGTAGAGAAGTTACTGAATATAACGAACAGCATTTTCTTATCTAATTAAAATCATCCTCGATGAATTTTCCAAGACCATCAATACACTAAGTATGGCGCACATCATTGCATAATGCCTATCGGGTTAACAACCTTTCGCAAAGAAAAAAACCCCCGCTAGCGCACAGTTATCGAATACCATCAGATAACTCAACTGTTTCAGATTAAGAAATCACCAACCATCATTACGATTACGGTGATTGCGCAGCAAACGCTGCGCCGACTCAACCTCACCCATGTAGCCGAGAGAGTACGATAGTATTATCAAGCTCACTTTGCCACTCGGTATAATCCAAACGACGATCAAAGATATAGTGCGTAACTAAACCACGGATACTATCGACCAAGGTTTTGGCATTCCATGGTTTTTCGAAGTAATGATGGATCCCCGCGGTGTTTATCGCATTGATGGTATCTGTATGAGTGGCTTGTCCTGTGAGCAGCACTTTCTTCGTATGGGTAAAACGGGAATCGGCACTGATCTCACTGAGTAATTCAACACCACTTTTGCCTGGCATCACATGATCAGAGATCACTACGGCAATCAGCTCCCCTTGAGCATCAAGGTCATCCATCAGATCCAAGGCTTCAGCCGCCGATTCACAGTCTTCAATATTGATCCAACGACTGAGTACTTCTAAATCCTGTAACACAGCACTAAGTACTTCGCGTTGATCATCCACGCAAATGATATTCAGCTTCTCCATGGTATTCCTCAATTGGTAATTTGATCCTAAAAATGGTTTTGTCCTGATCGCTTTTTACCGCAACCGTGCCGCCATAACCCGTTACAATACGTTTAACAATTGCAAGGCCCAGTCCTAATCCAAAAGAGAGCCCCTCTTTCTTTGTGGTAAAACTCGGTTGGAAAATTTTTCTGCGTGTAGCTTCTGCTATTTCTGGGCCATTATTCGCTACCGTGATGTATAGCCGTTGGCGATGACAACGAGTTTGGATATCCATCATCGGTTCAGCCGTTTGTACCATTGCATCACAAGCGTTTTTGATTAAGTTGATCCAAACTTGTACCCACTCGGTCTGCGACCCTTTAATCATGGGGAGAGATCCCGGCCTCATCCGTACCGAAACTCGGCGTAAATCACTTTGCAACAAGGCCAGAGCGCGATTGATAGTGCTGTTCAAATCCACCTCTTCATCTAAACAAATATCAGCACGACCCAGTTGCTTAACCGACTTCACGATGCCAACCGAATGTTTAGCCGCTAATCTTAAATCGTGCAGATCTCGTCCCATCTGCCAGTAGCGGATCGCTAAATGTGGTTTTTTGAGCCAGTGGGAGGAAAGCTCATTGGCAGGAACCGCCCTAGCCAGCTCACGCGCAACAGCCTTAGGAAGTTGATACTGTTTTTCAAATAATGCACCACGCTCGCGCGCTTCGCTAGATGAGACTTTTTGCCCAAACAGTAGGCCAAAATCGAAAAACTGGCTCGCTTCTGGGTGCACTTCTTCCAACAATTCCATAAATAGTGATTCGAGACGTTCCGATTTACTGCTCACCACTCCGATTGCATTATTCAATTCATGCGCAATCCCCGCCGCAAGCTGACCTAGAGTCGTCATCTGCTCGGCAGAATGAAGCCGTTCTAATGCTCGTTCTTTCGCCACGGCTTCTTGCGTAGCGCGACGCTGCCGCTGGGAAAGCTCAGCAACAATAACAGGCATAAACTGCGTGCTGAGCGAGCCATAGTGATCAATATCATGTGCTGGTGTGTCACGATCAATCCACGCCAGTTCCACTTCGCTGTCGGCAATCACAGTAGAAGACGCCGTCCACGAGCCCGAAAAAAAACTGTGCACACCAATAAATGCACCTTGTGAGGCGGAAAACACCTTGATTCTTCGCTCACCTTTTTCAGCAAAGAAACCAGACACATGCCCCCGGCGGATGTAGTACAGCCGATCGTTATAACCGTTTTGTGCCAACAAGATGGACCCTGCTGGCAAGGTAATACTGCGCTCAGGATGGTTAAAATAGCGCTCAATAACCGCCGCGACCTTGGCCATATAACTTCCTTAGTGGCCGAACATAGTCAGGATCCACACCATGATAAAACTCATTAATACGCCAAGGATCCCTAATATCACCCCCACTTTCGCCATTTGCTGACTTTGCACGTTGCCAGTCGCATGTGCGAGTGCGTTTGGCGGGGTACTAATCGGCAGTGACATACCAAGTGAAGCTGCAAATGTCACTACCAAAATGAGAGTGACTTCTCCGCCAAGTGGTGCCAGAGATGTCATTGATGCGCCTAATGCCGCCATAATTGGCATCAACAAATTTGCAGTGGCGGTATGCGACATAAAATTCGCCATTAATAGACAGAGAATTGCCGATCCCAAAATCACCACATAAGGTGAATATTGATCAAACGGAATGCTGTTTACCATTAATTCCGCGAGGCCGGTTTTGTCTAAAGCTAAACCTAGAGCAATCCCCCCAGACACTAACCAAAGCACATCCCAAGAGATCATTTTTAAATCTTCTTTACCTATGATCCCTGTGATTGAAAATACTGCCACGGGAATTAATGCCACCGAATAAGAGTTCATGCCATGCAATGAACCCATCATCCACAATAAGATGGTGGCAGTAAAAGTGATGTAAACAATAATCGCTTTAGGTGTTTTTAAAAATTTACCTTTAATAGTTAATTCAATGGTTTCCTGCTCCGCTCGATACATAAATTCAATTAATAACCAAGCCGCAGCCATTAAAACAATTACGAAAGGAATGCCAAATGCCATCCATTCCGCAAAAGTAATTAAATTGTCGCCAACCAAATATTTCAGAGCAATCGCATTGGGGGGGGTACCAATCGGAGTTCCTATTCCACCGATATTAGCGGCAACAGGAATGCAAAGAGCAAACGCTACTCGTCCTGGGTCCTTAGGCCCAAAGACAGCAATCACTGGCGTTAAAATTGATAGCATCATAGCGGTAGTCGCGGTATTGGACATAAACATGGAAAATACCGCAGTAATCATCATCAACCCCAACATCACATATTTAGGATTGTTACCAAATGGCTTGAGTAATACACGAGCTAAGTTGACATCTAAGCGATATTTTGTTGCCGCCATAGCAAGAAAAAAGCCACCTAAAAACAACATGATAATGGGGTTAGCAAACGTTGCCATGATTTCGGTTGATTTAAGCAGAACACCAAATTCTGGTGTGCCTTCACCCAATTTAAACAAAATGAAACCTTTATCCGAAAGCATCAGCACTTCCAGCACTATGATCACGACCGAGGTCGAGTAAATAGGGATCGGTTCAAAAACCCACAGCAAGGCAGCCAATAGGAAAATGGCGATGACACGTTGCTGAATCACGGTCAGCCCATCAAATGGAAATGCAGCCGTTGGCAGCATCAATACCAATAATGGGATCAACAACGGAATAATATATTTAAGATAAGGGCGCATCATGTTCACTCTTCCTGAGATTGGATTTCGTGTTTGGCAGGTAAAACTCACGCAATCAAAGCGGCAGTCGACATTATTGATGCATCAAAAAGAAATGTTTGGTGTTAGATCAATGATTAAAGTTTCTTAACTGAGTAATACACAAAAGTGAGCCCTAGTTAACAAATCCTCATTGGTTCAATTAGCTAGTTATAATAGTAAAGGCCAAATAATAAATTTATCTGTGCTTTTCGCTGTATTTGCTAACTTTATCTATAAGAGTCGCAAACTGATAAATGAAATGATAATATTTCGTGATTTTGCGAAGCACTTAGCCTTTTACTCTGTCACAGATAAACAATGCGGTTATTCATACGGCTTTGAATGACATTAACCAAAGGTAATACATTCATGTTTCTAAAAAATTTGTCGATAGGCAAAAAAATTGCAGCCTCTTTCTCTGTAATTGCGGTGATTAGCCTCGGATTTGCTATCTACCTCACTTCAGAGTTGGATCGTATCCAATCGGAGTTACTCAATTATACCGATGACACTCTTCCGGCAATGGAAAATGTGGATGCTATAAAAGACAAGATGTCCTACTGGCGTCGAACTCAGTTTGCAGTGCTCCCCATAAAGGATAGTTCACAAATCAAGCAGACCATTGAGCGCAATAACCGTGTGCAATCGGAAATCGACAGCTCTCTCATTGCTTACGGAAAAACCGTTTGGCCGGGAGAAGAGGAGCAAACATTCAAACGCTTGATGGGAAACTGGAGTAAATACACAGCGGTCACCGAACAATTTAACCAAACTCTTTTGACTCAAGGTGCTGATGCGGCTTACCCCATTTTGTTCAATTCACTCTCAACTTTTGAAGCACTAGAAAGCGATTTCACCATTTTGATTGGCATTTTGCATCAAGCGATGGATAGCAATAAAGCCCAAATTTTAAGCTCAGTGCAGACCTTAAACTCCACGTCGATTGCTAGCAACTTAACCATTTTGGTCATCATGGTGGTCATGACGTTGGTGCTAACTCGACTAATCTGTGGACCTCTCATGATCGTGATGAAGCAATCTAACGCCATTGCGAAGGGGGATCTGTCGCAAACCATGGATCGCTCTTCAATTGGCAATGATGAACTTGGCACGCTCGCCAATGCCTCTGAACAGATGCAGCAAAATTTACGTCAACTGATCGATGAGATCATCGCAGCAGTTACTCAACTAAGTAGTGCAGTTGAAGAAATGACGCAAATTTCTAACCAATCAGCAGAGGGGATGAAAGAGCAGCAACATCAGATCACCCAAGTGGCAACAGCAATGGCAGAAATGAAAGCGGTCGTTGCGGATGTCGCACGCAATACCGAAGACTCTGCAAGCCAAACGATAGTCGCCAATCAGAAATCACAAGAAGGTGCACGTGAAAACGCCTCTATGGTCCATGCCATTCAACAGGTTGCAAATATTATCGGTGAAGCAGGAGAAACAGTGATCGAACTTGAACAGCAATCAAGCCAAATTAACGTCGTGGTTGACGTAATCCGCAGTATTGCCGATCAAACTAACCTTCTCGCACTTAATGCCGCGATCGAGGCAGCTCGTGCAGGAGAGTCCGGCCGTGGCTTTGCAGTAGTTGCCGATGAGGTAAGAACTTTGGCCGGTCGTACACAAGCTTCCACCGGTGAAATCACAACCATTATTGAGAAACTGCAAACGATGGCGAAACAAGCCAAAGACGCAACTGAGCGCTCACGGACAAGTATTGATAAATGCGTCGAACAAGGTAATCACTCGCAATCTTTGATGATCTCCATTGAGGAGTCGATTGCCAGTATCGCTGATGTGGGCACCCAAATTGCCAGTGCATGTAGTGAGCAAGACTCGGTTGCTGATGAGTTGAGCCGTAATGTTGAAAATATTCATATGGCATCGCAAGAGGTGGCGCATGGTTCACAACAAACTGCACAGGCTTGTCAAGAATTGAGTCAGCTTGCGGTCACTCTGCAAGATACATTACGCCGATTCAAGATTCATTAATTCCAAAAAGCCTCTGGTTACGAGGCTTTTTCCACTATCCACGTTTATGATAACCACAGGAGATTCTATGTATTTTAAAGCTACGCTGCTCTCTCTTTCTATTGCAGCCACTTTGCCTTCTTTCTCTCTCTCCGCTGCTCCTTTACACCTTGATACGGTATTACCGGATGCAGCCCAAATTCAGCAAAGCAACGCATGGTTGGAAGTCAGCTTAGGCCAGTTCCAAAGCAATATTGAACAATTTAAGTCACAGATGCAGAGCAATACTAAAATCTGCGCCATTATGAAGGCAGATGCTTACGGAAATGGAATTCGTGGTTTAATGCCAACCATTATCTCGCAAGGTATTCCATGTGTTGGTATTACAAGCAACGCGGAAGCACGTGCGGTACGTGAAAGCGGCTTTAAAGGTGAACTACTCCGTGTGCGCTCAGCCAGTTTAAGTGAAATGTCAGCGGCATTAGATCTCAACATCGAAGAGTTGATTGGTACTCATCAGCAAGCAATGGAACTGGCAGAATTAGCGAAAAAGAGTGGCAAAACCATCAAAGCTCACCTAGCACTTAATGATGGTGGTATGGGGCGTAACGGCATTGACATGACTACCGACGTTGGCAAAAAAGAAGCCGTCTCCATTGCGACTCAGCCTTCATTGAATATAGTGGGCATCATGACTCACTTCCCGAACTACAATGCGGATGAAGTGCGCGCTAAATTAGCTAAGTTCAAGGAGAGTTCAGCTTGGTTAATGGAACAAGCCAACCTGAAGCGTGAAGATATTACACTGCACGTGGCTAATTCTTATACTGCGTTGAATGTCCCAGAAGCTCAATTAGACATGGTACGCCCAGGTGGTGTGCTGTATGGTGATCTACCAACCAACCCTGAATACCCTTCCATTGTTTCTTTCAAAACCCGAATCGCTTCTTTGCACCATGTACCAAAAGGTACAACTGTAGGTTATGACAGCACCTTCACCACTAGCCGTGACAGTGTATTGGCTAACCTACCAGTAGGATATTCTGATGGTTACCCACGCAAAATGGGCAATAAAGCTGAAGTGCTGATCAACGGGCAACGAGCCAAAGTGGTAGGTGTTACATCCATGAACACCACCATGGTTGATGTGACTGATATTAAAGGTGTACTGCCAGACCAAGAAGTCATGCTGTTTGGTCACCAGCAGAAACAGAGCATTGCGGTCAGTGAACTGGAAAATAACGCTGAATTGATTTTCCCTGAGCTGTATACCTTATGGGGTACGAGCAACCCACGTTTTTACGTTAAATAATACGCCCCCCTAAAATATTACGCTCTGCCCTACGCATTCGTATTTGGACAGAATTAAACACTTAAATTCAGGTGGGCACTCACGCCCACCTACCTACCTCACACTTTTTGCGGCATAATCGAGCAGCATTTTCTGCTGTAAATTTAGGTATTTATGCCAATTATAAAATCCCCATTACTTATTGCTATTCTTAGCTTACTTGCGGCTATGGTCACCATTCAATCCGGTGCCTCGATCGCTAAACAGTTATTTCCCTTAGTGGGTCCTGGTGGCACAGTAGCGCTACGGATCAGCTTGTCCGCCATCATTCTTGCCCTCATTTTTCGCCCATGGCGGGCATGTTTAAGCTGGCCGCAATGGCGTTCAATGATCATTTATGGAGCGAGCCTAGGCGGCATGCAGCTCAGTTTTTATTTCGCTATCGAACGAATTCCTCTGGGAATTGGTGTTGCGCTAGAGTTTTCAGGTCCGCTGCTACTGGCGTTACTGTCATCAAAACGCAAAAAGGATTTGATCTGGGTGGCGCTGGCCATTTTGGGCATCGTGTTCTTACTGCCAGATATGAATGGGGTCGACGCGCTAGATCCGATTGGTGTCGCTTTAGCATTGATTGCGGGGGGATTCTGGGCTGGCTACATCTGGTTTGGGCAGCGTGCAGGCAGCGTAGGCTCTGGAGGCATCACGGTCTCGATTGGCATGCTTGTCGCCGCGGTTATCTACTTCCCGATTGCGACTCAGTTGGCTGAGGCATCCATTTTCAGTTGGTCAATTCTGCCGATGGCGCTACTGGTTGCGGTAATGTCGAGCGCCCTGCCCTATAGTTTAGAAATGGCAGCATTAAGCCGACTGTCAACACAACATTTCAGTGTTTTGATGAGTCTAGAGCCTGCGATTGCGGCCATGGCCGGACTGGCGATTTTGGGTGAAACCTTACAGTTGACTCAGTGGCTAGCCATTTTCATGATCATCACCGCGTCAATGGGGTCAACCCTCTCTGCAGCCAAAGCACCAGCAAAAGTCACTCAAGAATAAACACCTTTGCTGTACTCAATGCCAAGCGCGCAACTGTGAGTAGAAAGAGAGTAAAAATCCGGCCTAAGCCGGATTTTTTATGGGCGCTGCCCGAATTTCACTTTACCTTCACAGCTAAACCAAAGCGCTTCTTTGCGTCTGCGGCCAAGCAGGAATGGGCCATCATCGTAAAACAGGAAATTTTTCCAATGGCGTTTAAACACTGACCATTTGGTTTCCAGTACGTTGTATTTCTCGTAGCAGAAATAAACCGTCACATCATCTTGCCATGGCAGATGGTCCGCCAATACTTCCGGCAGTTCTGGGCCATCACTTTCCCACTCTGCCATCCAACCCGTTTCACCTAACCAGCTATCCGCTTTACGTGGCCAGTCTTGTGAGCTCAAGCGCTCAGCGTCAGGGCTTGTCGCACTGATGTTCTCTTTCCAAAACTGTGCCGCACGCAGTGGTTCCATTGGCTTGATCAGCGCAAGATCCTCTTCAGGAACTGGCATTGATGCATGGGTAAAAATCCATTTTCTTTGGTATTGATCCAAAGGCAAATAAGACATTGAGTTTCCTTAAACTTTCAGCCAGCCATTTTGGCTCGCTTGTTCAATAATGTGTTTTGCGTACTCCCAAAGGGTTTGAGAGCCATCTTCAATTTTGCGATTCACCGTCAGCGCTTGCTCACGAGTGACGCCATGTTCTTGCCAACTTTGGCCTTGATTGTGGTAGTTCAACAACATGGGAATTAAACGATCCAACGCTTTCGCGAAACGGGCTTCGGCACTCTGTGCCGCTTCAAATTCTTGCCAAATCGCCAATAAGGCTTCGCCTTGCTCTTTCGGGAGGAGGCCAAACAATCTCAGCGCGGCTTGCCACTCTTTTGCTTCTTGCTCAGATGAAGCGGCAGAATCGTACACGAAGGTATCGCCTGCATCAATTTCAACCACATCATGCAGCAAGAGCATCGTCAGCACTTTTTTAATATCGACGGCTTCATTCGCGTGCTCTTGCAGCAAAATCGCCATTAGAGCGACATGCCAGCTATGTTCGGCACTGTTTTCTAAACGCCCTTCAGCACTTTTCACGCGGGTTCGGCGCAACACAGATTTAAGGCGATCAAGCTCCATCAACAGCGTCATCTGTTGGGCTAAGCGTTCCGACATTTCTATTCCTTCCAATTGGGATTGATAAGTGCAGTAAGATTATGATCTTCCCACTTACCGTTAATCAGAAGATAGTCTTTGGCATGCCCTTCAAGCACAAAACCCACACGCTTGAGTACATTTTCGCTACGCTTATTGTGCGGCATGTACGAGGCCATAATGCGGTGCAAATTGTGCTCACTGAACATGTACTGGCAAGCCATCTTCAAAGCACGAGTCATCACGCCTCGCCCTTGCGCGTCATAGGCCAACGAGTAACCCACATTGCACGCATGAAATGGGAAGCGGATAATATTGCTAAATGAGATGGTTCCTAGCATGGTTTCATTTTGCGCATCCAAAATCAGCAAATAGTAACCAAGCTTCATCTTATGCAGTTCATTGAGCTTGATCAGCCTTTGTAGCCAACCAGACTCAGTAAAAAACTCCGCTTCACGCTTCG
>JBOFIW010000453.1:0-2095 GCA_051650365.1 Vibrio sp.
AACTTTGAAGGGCGTCAAGGTCGTGATGGCCGTACTCATTTAGTTAGCCCAGCAATGGCGGCAGCCGCGGCGATTGCAGGTCACTTCGTCGATATACGTCAGTTTTAATTCAAGGAGAACCCCATGTCAGGATTTCAGCAACACACCGGCTTAGTCGTTCCTCTTGATGCAGCCAACGTCGATACCGATGCGATCATTCCAAAACAATTTTTGCAAAAAGTGAATCGTACTGGGTTTGGCAAACACCTTTTCCACGACTGGCGATTTTTGGACGATGCGGGTGAAAAAGCGAACCCAGAATTTGTGATGAACCAACCACGTTACCAGGGTTCCAGCATTTTGCTGGCAAGAGAGAACTTTGGTTGCGGCTCATCACGCGAGCACGCCCCTTGGGCATTAGCCGATTACGGCATCAGAGTCATGATTGCACCAAGCTTTGCCGATATTTTCTATGGCAACTCGATCAACAACCAGATGGTGCCAGTTCGTTTGAGTGAGCAAGAAGTGGATGAACTCTTTACCTATGTTCACAACACTGAAGGTGCAACCATTACCGTCGATTTGGAATCACTCAGCGTAGCTGCGAATGGCAAAACCTACCATTTCGAGATTGATGATTTCCGTCGTCATTGCTTACTCAATGGCTTAGACAATATAGGCCTCACTCTACAGCACGAATCAAAAATTGCTGAATATGAAGCGAAGATACCGAGCTTCTTAAAATAAACATTTCTAGGCTGCCAAATGGCAGCCTTTTTTATAGCGAAAGAAAATGGACTACGATCGGGTCTAGCTAATCACTATCCCACTATAAGGTTACTCTGATATGAAAAGACTCTTCGTTTTCTGTCTTCTGATTTTTTCTAACATGGTTTACGCAGCGCCAAAAGCTGAGCTTTGGGCCTATTGGCAAGTAAGTAATAACAGTAATACTACAAGCATCTCTCACCAAGCTTGGCAAAGCATCCTCGATCGTTATCTTAATCACGTTGGGGAGTACGCCCTCTTTCGTTATGCAGAAGTAACCAAGGAAGATAAAACGCTACTCAACGCTTACCTAACTCAACTTTCGAAATTGGATCCAAGAGAATTTAACCGCCAAGAGCAATATGCTTATTGGGTTAATCTCTACAACGCCCTGACAGTGAAATTAATTCTGGATAACTACCCAGTCGCATCCATTACCAAACTAGGCGGCTTATTCAGTTTTGGACCGTGGGATGAGAAAATTTTTACTGTGGCAGGACAGCCCCTCACCCTCAATGATATCGAGCACCGAATTTTACGACCAATCTGGAATGAGCCACGCACCCATTACGCGGTCAATTGTGCCAGTCTAGGCTGCCCAAACTTACAATCTCAAGCCTTTACTGCACAAAATACAGAACAACTACTCAGTAACGCAGCACATACCTTTATCAACAGCAGCAAAGGAGCAACATTTAAGAAAGACACTTTGATTTTGTCATCCATTTACGACTGGTTTGCCGTCGATTTTGGCAATCAAGACGCTCTTTTCGTACACCTTGCACAGTACCGCCCAGAGCTCTCCCATTATTCAGGTAAGGTAGGCTACCAATATGATTGGAAACTTAATGATGCGAAAGAAATGAAATAAAGCAGAAAAAGTTAAATAGCAAAAAGCCGCTGTATTTCTACAGCGGCTTCGTAAATCAAGTCTGGCGATGTCCTACTCTCACATGGGGAAACCCCACACTACCATCGGCGCTACTTCGTTTCACTTCTGAGTTCGGGATGGAATCAGGTGGGTCCAAAGTGCTATGGTCGCCAAACAAATTTTTTGATGTCAGCTTTGAGCTTAGCATCGAAATAAATGGTGCTGATACCCAGAATCGAACTGGGGACCTCATCCTTACCAAGGATGCGCTCTACCGACTGAGCCATATCAGCACACAAAAATTTAAAACACGTTACAAATAACGTGTTTTTTAAATTAAAAGCCTGGCGATGTTCTACTCTCACATGGGGAAACCCCACACTACCATCGACGCTGTTTCGTTTCACTTCTGAGTTCGGGATGGAATCAGGTGGGTCCAAAACGCTATGGTCGCCAAGCAAATTCTTTCTCTCTATT
>JBOFIW010000454.1:0-9063 GCA_051650365.1 Vibrio sp.
TCACACCATCGAGCTTCCTGCACAGCTCAGTCGTTCCTGAGTCCAAGACGGATGAATAGACCAAGAACTCAACCAAATCGTTATTCGCAATCTGGGTCCAGCGGCCAGAGTTGTACGCCGTCATCATATTGTTGCGATAATGCAACTCTAGCCAGTACGGGCTGGCTTCAGATATCCCTTCTTGCTCGAGAAGCTGACGGATATTGCCCAAAGTTTCAGAGCGAGACGCGCCGCTTTCCAGTGCGTCCTCATAGCGTTTCTTAACACGATTGACAGCATCAATACTGGAGACATTCGCTACAGTAAAAGCACGAAGCTTCATTGCCGCTTCCATCTGACGATACTCTTTGGTATCGGTCGGTATCATCGCTTTCAGTGAATCAATTGCTTCCTGAAAAGGCACATTATCAACAGCAAGGTAAATGGGCGCATAAGTCAGCTCTATGGGCTTATCTTCAGCTTCAGTGATGGCATTATTGATATGTGCCTGACCAAGAAGCCAACTCACCATCATCGATGCGGCGTAGATATTGGTGTACTGATTGGTGGCTTGGGTAATATCGATATCGTCAGGGTTTGAATGGGCCTTGAAAGCCGCTTCTAATTCCCTTGAAAGGCTTTTGATAGTTAAAGATAGCGCCTCATTTTCGAGGCGCTGTAATTTCGTTAGGTTACTGGTCTCTTTCTTATCGAGACTCTTTAAAGCAGACATAGATGCTTTCCTGGTACGTCTGAAAACTCCAGACTTGGACGTTGATTAAAACCTTGTACGGGTTCAACCCCTGAGCCATTCGCCAACGCCGATTCCAACATGGCTTTGTAGGCATCCTCATCCACTCGAATTTTGATACTACCTTCACGACCGTTGGCTAAGAAGATCCACTTAAACAATGTATCGTTGAGCGTCTTATGCACCATACGTGCGTCACGCTTGGAGACGCGCATAGCGGCACGTTCGTGAACTTCACCCAAAGAGCGTGAGCCGTACTTTTGATTGCTGCCTGTTAAGGTTTGTCCTGTAATGCGCTTAGATATTTTGTTGTCGATGTATTCAATGGTACGTAGCAGCTCATCCACTTTACCGTTCGCATCGAGCGCAACAATCTCTTTCACACCAGACAAGGCAACCGCATCGCCGTTCATCACAGGAGCCAATGAGTTTGCTATAGCTTGTAAGTCATCATCACCGTTGGCATTTTCAGCCAATGCAATGGCAGTCGGAATGGCGTACTTCTCACCCAAGCGCTCGATGTTAGCCCAGCTAATCCACTTGCTTTGCCAGATTGGCCAGACCGATTCTAAGATGGTCTCACCGTACGGGCGTTCAGTGGTCGCATTGCGCAGAACGGGAATGACTTTACCTGTCACTGGTGTTCTTGCGGTGTAGTCCACTGCGCTGTACACCAAGGTGCCATCTTTTAATAAGCGAAAGTCTTCAGGTCGCTTTTGCTCAGAATTGGTGAGAACAAGCAAAGAGCCGTCTTTTTCCCAAATCAGCTCCACCGGCATAAAGCCAAACTCGGTGGCACTGAGCATCTGCTCCATCAACATTTCTAAATCAAAGTCCGCCATCACATCGTTGTAAAACGCGATGTCATTGGCTGAGCCTTCAATCACGTAAGGCACGGTCATGGCGGTGGCATGACGCATTTCAATGTCTGACGCCACCTCTTCATCGAGCAACATGGCGCGAATCGCACCAAAATAGTAGTTACTGCTTTGGTAACGTGCATTGCCCAACTCGGTTGGCAGTGGGTAGTGATTAACGATAACGTCGGTGGGAAGCCGAGCGATAAGGGACGATAATGTGAGATTCTTTATCACGGGCAATCGCAGCTCCTGTGTATTGAGCGCCACTGTCAGCGCCGTTATTAAGACCAAGCAACGAATTGATTAATGCGATGGCTTCATCTTTGCGATCGTCAAAATCAAACTCACTGATTTCACCCAACTCATAAATCGCCATTTGAGTCATGGCTTCAGCCAGAACTTCGTTATCATCATCACTGTAGATTCGAGCGAGCGCATTCTTTTGACCAAGGTAGGCATAGCACCAACGTGCCGCTGATTGGCAGGCAGTTTGAGCGCTATTGCCATCGTTGTAAGTTAGAGATTGATAGATTTGTTCCTCCAGGGAGTCAGACACTCCCTGGGGGGTGACCATCGCTCTTAACTGTGTAAGGGTAACAGCCATTTCCTATCCTTACGCTGCCGGAGCCAGAGCGTTATCCGCCCAACAAATGGCATCGACGACAACCGCAGGCAAAGGTTTAGACATGGTGTACACATCCGCGCCGCTTGGGTCATCCACTTTCTTCACTTTCGAGAAGAACGGTAATGCCTGAAGGCCTGCATCCAAATCATCTAGGGCTGCGTAGTAAAGGTTGTGACCAGCATCGAGGTCAACCATCACCATCTTGTCATCATCAACGGTTTGTACACGCGTTTTGACACCACCTGCCATGGTTTCGTAGGAGCCATTTTCAAGGTTGATGATGTAACCACCGACACTCACTTGCCCCTTACTCACTTTGACATCCAACACATTAGATTTTTTATCACCGGCCAGCGTGACGATGCGTGCAAACAGTGTTTTACCACACAGAGTTTCTACGTTAATGCCATAGCCTTTTGCCTGAATGGCTTCATCCATTTCTTGCAGTGCGGTGTAGACCATCTCAATCGTCGCATCAGCAGCATTCAATGAGGTTGCAAAGTTGTGGCGCAGCGTCTCGCCATAGTCAACGTCAAACGTCTCTAGCGCACCTTCAGCCGTTTTCATTGGGTAAGAAATTTTACCTGTCAATGACTGAGCACACAGCGCTTCGGTAGAGAATTCAATTTTGCGCATCACACCGAACTGGAGCATATCGAAGAACTTTTGAATGTTCTGTAAGCCCAGTGCTTTCATATTGTTCAGCTCTGCCGCTGAGATATATGACACGGTAGAGAAACCTTGAGGTTCGATAGCTTGAGTCTCAATGTCATCACCACCCAGTTGGTAAGCCTTGGTGCCACGACGCACCACCGGAATGTTTGAAAGGGTTTCTTTCAATACGCTCCAAGGGATACGCACACTTGGGTAAAAGATGGCTTGACCAAACACTTTATTACGGATGCGCATTGGCACCGGCTTACGCTTTTTGTACTTATTCAGCAGCTCAGCCCATTCTTGTGGCGCTAACAGACCGCGTAAAATATCAATAATATCCATACTTCTTTCTCTTTATAACAGCCGCTCATTGAACGGCTGTGTACATTAATGGGAGTGGTTACTTCTCTGAGCCAGACTCAGGTGCATCGACGTTGGGTTGTGGTGAGCCATCCGTTGATGGAGTGGTATCGTCTGGTGATGCATCTTCAATCACCAAACCGAAACTGTCCTCAACACGTGGGTAGTCACCTTTTTTGGTAAACGCCACCTGAATGGACACTTCACCATTACCCACAGGGGTGATAACACCTGTCTTCTCATCTACGGTCGCCACTGACGTGTCGCTGGATGAATACTTCACAGCTTGTTCGTAGGGGTTATTGATGCCCAAACTGAACTTGCCTTCATTATCATCGTCAGAGAATACGAGCGTGGCGTAAGGCACTGGCGCATCATCCACTTTCACAAAGCCGACGTGCTCCAGCGTTGAATCGTTTTCAAGACTTTTATCTTGGATAGATTCAGAAGTGGCTTTCACCGCAGGCTGTCCAAGTTGGTGATACGCATCGCCTTCACGTTTGAGGATTTGCAACTTCGCAATCGCTTGCTCAATCAAATCGTTACGACGTGAGTGATGCAACAAGGTGCGAGGGTGTGCCCCCATCTGTACAAAAGCGTTGGACGCTTCACGCAGCGCTTTGGAAAACACGCCATCTTGCTTGGCTTTTTGTTGCTCTAACGGACTCATAGCCATGATCCTTCTGCAAATAGGTGAGACACTGATAAAGTGAATTCGTTGGCCGCTGTGAGCGCAGAGCCATCAGCGAGCACAACGCGATCACGCAGGTAAGCACCAAGGCGAAGTGTTGAAACCGACGTATCACCTTCCATTTGTTTTGTGGTCACAATACCCAGCGTAACTTGAGTAACAGTCAGGTTTCCTGCACCATCATCCTGCACGCTTATCAAAGGGGAGCCGTCCCAACGCGCCGTAATGACACCATCAGCAATAACGACCACATGACCAGGCTCTAAATCGGCCACGCCATTAATCATCGTTTGTTGGATGACGTTGCCACCGCTATAACTACCAACAATGGATGGTGCACCCTTGATGGTGGTCTTCATTCCAAAATTCGACATTACCAACCCTCCGGATCAAAGTTGTCTTTTTTAGCGCCGCCGTTATCAGCCAGCTCTAAGTTTTGGGTTAACTGATCCCACGTCGATGGTTTCGCTGGAGCCGCTTTCTTCTCTGGCATAGCTGTCAGCATGCCTTTGAGTTGGCTGTAGCGGTTGCCATCACCCGAGGCGCAAAGCTCAATAGCAGAAGCGCCATCAATCATCGCTTTCACGCTCTTGCGAAGCTCATCACTCATTTCACGAGAGTCCGCAAGTTCAGTCAGTGTTTCTTTGCGATCGCCCGCTAACGTGTCTTGCATAGCGGTGACCGCAACGTTTGACTTATCGTCATCGGTGGTGACTTCACCACCTTTACCTTGCTCGCCATCTTTTTTAGCCGGTGCAGGCGTATTGGGTTTAATCCCCATCGCTTCGAGCTGCTCTTTGACGGCATCGCCTAACAGCGCTTTCAGTTCGTCTTTCTTCATCGTTATTCCTGTTTCATTGTCATCAGAGCCAGACTGAGTGCCGACTTCTGCACTGAGATAGATAGCGCCATCGCAAAAGTCGCTATCGCTTAGGTTCACCACATCACGGGTTTTGGTTTCAGCCGCTGGAGGAAGCTGACCCAAGAACGCGGTGTGATGCATGTACCATTCACCGTCTTTGTCCGGCACCGGATGGATGCCAGCACTGAAGCCTTCAAACTTGCCCGAATCTTCCAGAGCCTCCATTTCAGGGGTGTAAATGATTTCCCCAACCAGCACGGTCTTTCCGGCTTTATCGCCGCTGCCTGCTTCGGTTCGAAGGTTGGACACTCGTCCCAACGCGGCAATCTGATCGCTGCCTTTGGTTGGGTGACCTGGGGTCACGGGTGGACGAGCGTCCGGTTTGTAGTTGCGAACCACCGATTCCAACTGCGCTTTAGTGACAGGCTGACCATTCTTTTGAATGCCATCAGCCACGATCTCTAACTTACGAATTCGCATAACTGCTCCTTACAAAGTGACCGTGACACCAAACTGACCTGGGTCATCTGGCGGGTACTTCGCGCCGGTTTGCATGTCGAGCATGAATACACGCCCAGAGGTATTGCTGATCTCAATAAAGTGCACAGCAATGTTGGCGGTGTACGGTGAGCCATCATCGTTGTATCCAGGCACGGGTGGATTCTTCACATAGCCATGAATACGGGTGATACCAGCGTCGATGATTTTGGTGCCCGTTTGTGAGTCCAGCATTCGCACTTGACCCGTCATGCGCAGCTTTATCCAACCGTCGTTATTGGTCAGTTGAGCCACATCACCTAACGCGACAGACTGAAACTCAATGGTTGCCGTTGGCGCTTCGTATTTGCCTGTAGGCACTTCGACATCACCCAGACCACCTAAGCCGCCCACAGTGGCCATCTTGCGTTGCAAATCCACGCTCGCGCTTTTCACACGTCCCACGTATTGGGTCTCATTGATGAACGTCATCTGGTCACGCCAGACCACACTTTTCTCTGCCATGACTTACCTCACGCAATCAGCTTGTTAAAGGCGCTTTCCAAGCCTTTAACGTAAATTTCAGCCACAAACTCGACGCTCTGCATAGGTACAGGCGGCGTCATTCGATAACGGTACTTAATTTTGCCCAGCATCAGATTGGTAAGCGGGTTGTCGCCGGCATCAATCGACACGCTGCTGTACACCAACGCCGTGCCTTCTTTCGAACGCAGATAGTCGTTCACCGTATCTTTCACACGACCACACGTGGTGTTGGCAATATCTGTGGGACTGGTGAACATCGGAAAGTCCAGGAACTGACGAGTGACGTCTTCAATGCTTTCTTCGATGATGTCTGCGGTGCGACGCACCGAAAGAAACGACAGGTAATCGCTTTTGGCTGGGAACGCCGTCGAGTAGTTACCAAAGTTCTTCCATCCGCCATGATTCATCAGTGTGGTGATGCCGTTCACATTGAGATAGTTAACATCACACGACGGGTCGCTTGGGATGTAGTCGAGCTCAATTGAAGGTCCAATCACATCCGCCATCACATAGTTGGATGGGGAGCACCAGTATCCCGTCTCCGGTACAATGTTCTGCTCGGTTTGGTCACGGTCTACCTGCGCAATCAAACCGCACAAACTTGGCGCGTACCAATCCACGACCGTTGCACCATCTTCAGCCAACACTTTTGGACGAGGCCAACCAACATACGCACGTTGTGAGGTGTATTTTTGTTTCCAGGCATACGCATCGATAGGGGTCGATATATGCTCTGGCATATCACCGACCCAAATACCGCGAATGGTGCTGATAGCTGCAACCGCAAGCCCCATCGCGCCATCCTTGTGCAAGATGCCCGGAGCCATGTTGATTTTGGATGAGAAGCCATAAGTCTGTTTTGCTTTGCGAAGCAGCGGCAGCGCTTCCATGAATTTCGCGAGCAGCGCATCGGTCACGCGAGAAACTGTCAGTACATAAGTCAGCTCAACGCCTGCCACGTCACCCACATTGATGGTGACATCGTTATCGTTGGTGTAGCTGACGTTACTCTTTGGTGCGAGCGTCACGGTGACGACTGTCTGCCCTTCAGACAAAGGCGTAATGGTGCCGTCACTGCTATCGACCAAAGCAATGGCTTCATCTTCAATCGACCAAACCGCGGTTTGCTCGTATGGGTTTGTTAAGGCGTTAGGCAGAGAGTCTGCACCTAAAAACGCGGTCGCCATGGAATCCCCAAGTACGGCTGGACTCATCACCTTGCCTGCGTTCGGGTTGGTTTGAGCCACCGTCACGCCATAGACATGCGCTTCGTCGACATCATTCTCACCATCGTTAAAGGTGACTAACGCAGTGATGTTGGCAACACCTGCTTGCACGGGAGTGACAACACCCGTCACCGTATCAACGGTCGCAATCGCTTCATTGTCTGAGCTGTACGCAATGGCATAGGCGTGAGGGTTTGAAATTGAGATAGGCAAGCTTGCACCATCATCAATATAGATTGAGGTACTAGATGTACTCATCGTTACGCCAGAGACCACAGGCTCTTCGACTTCAGGGAAGTCGCTGTCTTTACCTAACGAGATGGCAATAATGGAGTTGCTTGGCACATAGTTGTGAACACGACGAATGGCATTTTTCAACGTGCCTTCACCGAAGACTTTTTTTGCGTCGTCGTAATTGGTGGTGTGGTAGAGCTTTAATGGCTCTGCCAACTCAGAGGTTCCGAACACACCAATCACACTGGATGACACTTCGATGACCGAAATGGGACCTGTGAGCGATTCGATGGTTCGGATGCCGTGAAGTAATTCGGCCATGGATACTGTCTCCTGTTAATCAGTGGAGTCAGTATCTGAGATTTCTATGGGGATAATTTCCGTTCGGAAGTCGCGGCGTTGGTGAAATCGAAGACTTCACTTTGACCTGTGGCGAGGATTTGGCAAGAAAGTTTAATGCCAATGATGCCCTGTGGCAAATCAGTTTGGTATACGATGATGCTTTCCAGCCTAACGCGAGGCTCGTACTTGCCCACTGCTTCAGCAATCGAGACTTTCAAACCTTGCACTTCCCATTGTGGCTTGTCGATATACTCTAACGCATCAGCCGCGTAGTCCGGCATGTAAATCCGTTCACCTTTCCCCGTGTACACAATCATAAAAAGCGACTGCTTAATATCGGACACCAAATCGGTATTTCGTCCACTTGCTGCAAATTTGAGTGAGTAGGTCATGCGTACCCCGTTTGAATTCGTTTGAAATCCGGTTTGAATGAGTTTGAATAAAAACATTCGAGCATTCACACCAAATTGAAATTAAACGCCCTTAGAATCGCTCTGAGAGCGTTTTGTCATTTTATTGGTATGCGGAGGAAGTTGGTCTGCCTTCAGCATCATTGTGGGTATGGCTAATCACAGCGACCGTTACCCCATTAATGGTGACCGAGCCTTGCAGTGTTGCGCCGCTGCTCATCACTGCCGCGCCTCCAGTGGTACTGCCGTAACCCGCCGCGCCCACCAAACCGGTGAAGGTGGCCGTTTTCATTCCCGTCAACGTATCCATCAAGGTGGTGGCTTTGACGACCTTGAGCGTATCAAGAAGCTCAGTGGCTCCGGTCACTTCCAGTTTGGCATCAATCAGTACCTTGTCGGGATTGACGATGATGGCAGGTGCTGCACCACCAATCTTGAGTACGCCGGTATGGGTTGACTGGTCATACTCTAAAAGCGTGCCGTCTTTAAACTGAACCCCAAACTTATCCACGTTTGCGATATACGGCTTGGCTGACTTGTTTGCCATGGAGCCAAGCACATAGCCAGACATCATCGAACCACTGGGTATGAATAGGCACAACACTTGCTCGCCGACTTCTAAGTTGCACGAGATGCTCACGATTTTGCTGCGCATCCCCAAAACCGGAAGCCAGTCCGATTCGGGGTATGGCAGTCCAGGGAAAGTGACCTTTACCCGCCGCAGCTGGGCATCGACTTGACTGACCTCTCCAATGCACACCAGTTTTCGCAGCATCGAGAGCAGATCACTGAGCTTGTTTTTTATCTCTGCCAGTTTGTTGAACATGCCGCCTCCTAACGCAGTATCCGACTTAGCGCACCAGAGCCGAACCGAGACAGTGCCTGCGCAGCCGTGCGGATCGGTCTTGGTGTTTGTGGCACTGCGCCACCGACAAAGCCGGATTCAAAGCCACTGATCGCCATTTCAACCGCATCAGGGCCATCATCATGGCCACGTGGAAACTCTAAGAACATTTGACGCAGCAGCGTTTGGGTTTCTAAGA
>JBOFIW010000455.1:0-4456 GCA_051650365.1 Vibrio sp.
ATCCCGGCCCCAAACAGTGTGGCCCAGATGGTGAGCGTTTACGGATTAAAAGTGCCGAATACTATGATGACGCGCTCAAGCTGTGTACCAACTGTAAACGCTGTGAAACCGCCTGCCCTTCAGGCGTCAAAATTGGCGATATGATCGCCGTGGCGCGTGGAAAATTCGGCAAAAAACCGCTTAACCCTAAATTGGTACGCGATTTTGTACTCAGCCACACCGATTTATTTGGCTCGATCGCAACGCCGTTTGCGCCACTCGTCAACGCTGCAACCTCGTTGCCATTGGTGAAAAAGCTGATGCACAAAACCATTGGCGTGCATGACCATAAAACCTTGCCCAAATATTCGCACGGCACGTTCCGCCGCTGGTTTAAACAAAACTGCACCAGCCAGCCACTCTACCAAAGACAAGTAGCTTATTTCCATGGTTGCTACGTGAACTACAACCACCCGCAACTGGGCAAAGACTTTGTGCGAGTGATGAACGCGATGAACATAGGCGTGCGTTTGCTTGATAGCGAAAAGTGTTGCGGTGTACCCCTGATCGCCAACGGTTTTCACAACAAAGCGCGTAAAAACGCGCTACACAACGTCAAACACCTTACGGCTATGGTCAATGATTACCATGCACCGGTGCTTTCCACCTCTTCCACCTGCTCGTTTACCTTGCAGCAAGAATACCCGCATGTACTAGGCGTAGATAACAGCCAAGTGGTGGATCAAATTCATTATGTGACGCGTTTTCTGCTCAAAGAGTTTATGAGCGGTAACGCACCGAAGATGAAACCCGTACACAAAAAAGTGGTTTACCACACGCCTTGCCATTTAGAGCGCAGTGGTAATGTGATGTTTACGATTGAGCTGCTGAAAATGATCCCCGGCATAGAGCTGGTGGTGCTCGACAGTGAGTGTTGTGGCCTAGCCGGAACCTATGGTTTTAAAGAAGAGAACTACGAGGTATCCAAGAAAATTGGTTCACATCTGTTTGATGCGATTCAAACCTCTGATGCCGATTATGCGGTAACCGATTGCGAAACCTGTAAGTGGCAAATCGAAGAAAACGCGCACTTGGAAACCATTCATCCGGTGAGTTTACTGGCAATGGCGCTAGCGGAGTAATTGTTGCCTCAATTTAGCATAAAGCCCCTCAATGACTTGGGGGGCTTTTCAATAACTGGAACGATCTCGTTTTTAGAATTCCACTTCCACAGTCATTCCTTCTATCCAACGATCTTCCTCAATTTCCTCATCAAACGACAGTGTAACTTTCATGTAGGCGGGCTTACCTTCAAAAGGTTTCGCCAACTGCGTGGGTAATTTACTTACAATCTCCACCGCCTGTGAAACGGTGGCAGGATATTCTTTTCCATCAGGGAAAAGGACTGTAGCATGCACACCAAATTGAGCGACATCCAAATATTTAGGGTTGAGATAAGCCGTAACATGAGGCATCACGTTTTTTGCAATCACCACGACAGGATCTCCCTTTTCAACCTGTTGCCCTTCGACAACAGGAAGATCGACCACTCGACCATCATATGGGCTACGAACACTCAATTGTTCTAATTGAGCCTGTTTTACCACCAGCTCTTTCATTAAATTGCGTCGAGCCTGACTGATAGGACCGGCAAGTAATCGCTCTTGATAGCTATTTTGCGCATCCCCTAAGGCAATGTGCCGACTATTCAATTCGTTCTGTGCACTATAAGCTAGATTTATGATTGCTGCATAATCCACATCAGAAACCTGTCCTTTGGCTTTATACATTTCATAACGTTTGCGAATTTGCAAAATCTGGTCAGCGTTTTTCTGTGCATTCTCAATCGCTAAATTGTGATAATGGAAGCTCTCTTCTTGGTTCACATCCAGTTGTGCAATTTCCTGACGCATGAAATCTAATTCGTCATTTAATGCCAGATTACTGACCTCAAATAGGGCTTGTTGTTCTGTGACTGATTGCCCCACTACCAGATTCAATGAACCGATAATACCCTCTTCTACCGCTTTAATTACTACGGGGTCGGATGTCACGATGGCGGGAGCAATCACCAACACCTTGTCACGATAAAGATAGTAACCCATAGCTAACAATGGACTGATCACCAAGGCTAGAATCAAATACCAACGCAGCCGGTAGCCACCACGTTTCGCCTGGCCATACATCACTTTCATACCACTTTCTGATTGTGGCTGTTGTTGTTTATCTAAATGAAATTTCACTTTCATAATTAAAAACGTTTTCCTCGTTTAAGCACCCACCAAGGAGCCATACTGGACTCTTCATGGCTACGACGCACCACTTCGTTTACCATAGAAAAAGCAGTGATTAAGCGCATAAAAAACTGATAAATAGGGTAGAGCGGAAGCCAGACCGCCATGCGTAGATCGGCTTTCGCTCGTTCAGACACTAACCCGATATAAACCATAAAAAATAAAGCAACAATAAACAGATAAATACCGTAAAGCAGCAGCATCAATGAGCCTACAAACACTAGTGGGTAACTAAATAACAGAAACGAAGTGAAGATAATGACCATCATTGGTAACAACACATTCTGTAAAATCCCGTATGTCAGAGTAAAAATAAAATTACCCCACCCTAGCAGCTTCGGCGTTAAGCCTTGGCGGTGTTTACGTAAAAACAGAAACAGTAAGTCACCATCCCAACGCAAGCGCTGCATAATCAGCCCCTTCAAGGTATCTGGCACATCAGTATGCCCTACTGCATGGGGGGCAAACGCAAGTCGCGTGTTTTTATAGCGCCGTTTGTACTGCTTCAAGCGCATGGTTAAATCGAGATCTTCTGCTGTATGAGTGTCCCACCCCCCCACCTGCTTAAGAATCGGTTTGCGAAACGCACCAAAAGCACCGGAAATGTTATTGAGCACTCCCCACTGAGCCATACCCGCTTTTCCCGCTTGCATGGAAAGCATGTATTCCAAGGCTTGCATACGTGTGAGCAAATTTGTGCTCCAATTACGAACCCGCAAAGCACCGCCACTGGCGATCACATTAGGATCCGTAAACTGTTGCATCATACGCATCGCCATATCGTTATCGAATGAAGTATCTCCATCCACATTAATAACAAACTCACCACGGGCTTCCGAAAGACCTGCGTTCAATGTAGAAACACGCCCACCTCGTTGCCACTTAGGGATCACGCGTACAATTCGGTTTATCTTTCCTTGATGCTTGCGCATTCCTTTCATTGCTGCCTGATAGGTATCGGCATTTTGTTTAGCGCCATCCACAACCGCCAGAATTTCAATCTGTCCGGGGTAAAGTTGCTCTGCCAAGGTATCAATAGTGATCTCAATCGCCGCCCCCTCACCATAACAGGTAATCACAAAGCTGATCGATGGATAACGAGCCAGTGTGTCTTGCTCAGGGTGATATGCCCAACGAAAAATTCCTGTCAACACCAATAGGTAAAGAGGCAGCTCGATGACAATCATCATAGGGAACAATAATAACCAGAGTTCCTGATTGCGAACCAGCGACAACACCAATTGGTCAAGAACATAGAAACTATCCGGCCACATAGATATCGTTAACCTGTTGCAAAACCCACTCGCTACCATCCTCAGTCAAACTAAGATCTGGCAACATCCATGCAAACACATCCAGTGTGAACTGATCACTTTCCACTAAGTGGCTCATCTCCTCAATTTTGCTCTTGAGAACATCCAGATGTTCCAAACTTGCTTTAGGCATCAGTACCAAAATCAAGTCATGATGGTATTGACAGCAAATATCCGTTTCACGGAATAAACCGTTGAGACGTTCCGTTAACTGTTCGGTCAACGAAAAGGTTTTTGCTTCGCCAAATGCTCTTAGGTACTCCTCAAATGTTGAAATATGTAGTGCCAAAATCAAATGTTGCTCATCATGACGTTGCGCCAATTTATTCAGCCATACAAGGAGACTGATAAAATATGATTTATCGACTTTACCATTGAGCGATAATTCAGGAGCCATCATCTGGCGACCAAATCGCAGCACTTCTTCCCCCTGCTCACCCAACGAATAAGTTAGCACTTTGCGGATGACCAACTGCTCAACTTGACTCGAAGTGTCGCAAGAAAGGCAATTAACCCCCGTTTCCGCCTCTACAAACGCATGGTGACACTGGTTACATTCGTGGGTTTCCAGAGGGCGATCGTAATCCACCCCAATATGCCGTAATTGGGTTAAGCAGTTAGGGCACTGTAAACGCCCACCACGAGTAAAATGATGTTGTTCCCCTACATGGCCACAGGTAAAACAGTGCAGGGAGACTTTCTCACGGATGTCGATATGCCGACAAGATGGGCATATTTCAACATAATTCAAATGTCCACTATGACAACTTGGGCATAAACGGATACGATCCACGAGCTGTTCCACACGTAGTAAGCCTCGATTCGCTTCTGCAGCCAAAAAACGGCTAGGAGAATCCAATTCAGGAAGGA
>JBOFIW010000456.1:0-2415 GCA_051650365.1 Vibrio sp.
GGCGGGTTTCTATTTTTTGTGCTTTTCAATTTAAAAAACACCGCTAGTGTCGCAACTCTCCCACTATTTTGCTAATTGTCCCTCGATCGGCACAACGCAGCTCGCGTGGAATCCTTTAGGACCTTGCTCCACCTGATAAGAAACCTGTTGACCGGCTTTGAGTGTACGGTATCCGTCCATTTGAATGGTTGAGTAATGAGCGAAAATATCTCCGTCTTCACCTTCTGGGCAAATAAAACCGAAGCCTTTGGCATTATTAAACCATTTCACTGTACCTGTAGCCATGCTATACATCCCTCATGCATTTTTAACTGATGTTTTTTAGAGTAATCTCATTTTGTTAAGTAACGATTCGCCAAATAACTTTGATGAGTTCTCAAAAGTGAATAGCGATTCAGCTTATGCTTAACGTTAGTCACTAATTGACCAATTTAGACGATGATAGAACGCAGTCAATAGGACTAATGTATAAAAGCACGCAGTTTTATATGAGAATCAAATTTTTTGGTTGTAATTATATAAAACAATCATTTGCAAAATGCGAAGCAAATTATTGGTTAGATTGCATATTGGCGTTGATGAAATAAGCAATCACACTATTCGTGATCGCCATTCGCAATGTTTTATTTGCAGCGTTACAATTGCTGCATTAGTCTCTAAAGTAAGAGGCACATTGTTGAAGTGCAGACAGAATAGCCGAGTAAAAAAGCTAGGTTTACAGCACTTTATGATTGAAATTTCTATAAAGCCCTCAAATACTGAAGTGTTATGAGTAAAAATTTTGAATGGGTCTCTCCAGACTTTGATTTGCTGGAGAAAGAAAAAACGGCAGTTAAGCCACCATCTATGTATCACGTTGTATTGAACAATGATGATTACACGCCGATGGACTTTGTAATTGAGATTCTTGAACGCTTTTTCTCTATGGATATAGAGAAAGCGACGCAAGTGATGCTCAAAGTGCATTATGAAGGAAAAGCAATATGTGGCACGTTTACTGCAGAAGTTGCAGAGACGAAAGTCGCTCAAGTTACGATGTACTCAAGGGAAAATGAGCATCCACTCTTGTGCACTATGGAGCAGGTGTGAGCTTGCCAGACAGCGTGGTTGTTCCTTAAGGAGGCTTTATGCTTAACAAAGAATTAGAGTCGAGTCTAAACGGCGCGTTTGCTCGGGCACGAGACAAAAGACATGAATTTATGACCGTCGAGCACCTCCTACTTGCATTGTTGGAAAACGATGCAGCTCGGGAAGCATTGTTAGCCTGCCAAGCTGATATTGACGTATTGCGTCGTGAATTGGATACCTTCATTGATCAGACTACACCACTGATCCCTAAAAACGATGATACCCGAGAAACACAGCCCACATTGAGTTTCCAGCGTGTGTTACAACGTGCCGTATTCCATGTGCAATCTTCAGGTCGCAGTGAAGTGACTGGAGCAAACGTGCTTGTTGCGATTTTCAGTGAGCAAGAGTCACACGCGGCTTATCTGCTCAAGAAAAACGACATTAGCCGTTTGGATATTGTTAACTTCATTTCCCACGGCATCACTAAAGCCTCAAATCATAACGAAGACTCTTCTTCTGAGTCGTTTGGTAGCGATAGTTCCGAAGAAGTGAGTGCCGATGAACGCCTAGAGAGTTTTGCGACTAATCTGAACCAACTTGCTAAACAAGGTCAGATCGATCCGCTGATTGGCCGTGATAAAGAGCTAGAACGCACGATTCAAGTGCTTTGTCGCCGTCGAAAAAACAACCCACTGTTGGTGGGTGAAGCTGGCGTGGGTAAAACCGCGATTGCTGAAGGGCTGGCGTGGAGAATTGTGGAAGGCAACGTGCCTGAAGTGATTCAACACAGTGTGATTTATTCCCTCGATATTGGCTCGTTGCTTGCGGGGACAAAGTATCGTGGCGATTTTGAAAAGCGTTTCAAGTCAATTCTTAAACAACTTGAAAAAGAAAAAGATGCGATTTTGTTCATTGATGAAATTCATACCATCATTGGTGCAGGCGCGGCCTCTGGTGGTCAAGTGGATGCAGCGAACCTGATTAAGCCTCTGCTTAGTAGCGGTAAATTACGTTGCATTGGTTCGACTACTTATCAAGAGTACAGCAACATTTTTGAGAAAGAGCGAGCACTCTCTCGCCGTTTCCAAAAGATTGATATCGTTGAGCCTTCGCTTGATGACACCACCAAAATTTTGATGGGCTTAAAAACCAAGTACGAAGCTCACCACGATGTGCGATACACCAATAAAGCACTGCGTGCTGCGGTTGAGCTTTCAGCGAAATACATCAATGAGCGTCATCTGCCAGATAAAGCAATTGATGTGATTGACGAAGCAGGCGCACGTGCTCGTTTGATGCCAGCGAGCCGTCGTAAGAAAACCGTCGGCGTGGCTGAAATTGAAG
>JBOFIW010000457.1:0-2311 GCA_051650365.1 Vibrio sp.
CGCAGAGCCACCGGTTCCGTTGCTATTTAAATCAGATACTGGAGCGGGTGCAGCGAGCGCATAGCTCGCTGCACTTGCCAGTAACATCAGCATCACAACGTGCTTTAAGTTACTGAACATGAGGCATCACCTCAATTAGTAAACCAGAACTGCACGACGGTTTTTCGCGTACGCTTCGTCTGATTGACCTAATACTAGAGGTTTCTCTTCGCCGTAGCTAACGATAGAAACTTGATCAGCTTGAACACCCAGAGCTTCTAGGTATTTTGCAACAGCTTGAGCACGACGCTCACCCAGTGCAATGTTGTACTCTGGAGTACCGCGCTCATCAGCATGACCTTCGATAGTCACTTTCAGGCTTGGGTTTTTAACTAGGTACGCAGCGTGAGCCGCTAGCATTGCTTCGTAGTCGCTCGCAATAGTTGCGTTGTCGAATGCGAAGTAGATAGTTTGGTTTTCACGCAGAGCTTGTTCTTTCAGTTCTTGCTCAGTTAGTTGACCTTGTGCGTTCAGAGCATTTGAATCAACAGTAGAAACAGCAGACTGGTTAGTTTCTGAACCTGAGTTTGCAGCGTCATTGCTTGAACTACAAGCAGTAACTGCTAAAACTGGTAGCGCAATCATTAGCCCTTTAAGAACTTTGTTAAGTTGCATTTCTTATTCCTTTCTATTAAATAGTTACTTGTTATAAAAACGGAGACCATGCTGGTGCACGTACGCGCCCATTGGTTGCCGGTAGTCTTGCTTTAAAGCGCCCATCAATGGAAACCATCGACAAAACGTTGGCCTTATTGTAGATGGAGCTATAAATCACCATACCACCATTCGGCGCAATACTTGGGGACTCATCTAACAAGGTTTTTGTTAGAATCTGCAATGCCCCTGTTTCTAAATCCTGCTTCGCGAGGTTGAAGCCGGAATCACTACGATTCACCATAACCAAGAATTTACCATCAGGTGTAATTTGACCACCTAAGTTTTGGCTACCTTGCCAAGTTAAACGTTTGGTTTCACCGCTGGTTAAATTTACTTGATAAATCTGTGGCTTACCACCTCGATCTGAGGTGAAAATTAATGATTTACCATCTGGATGCCAGAAAGGCTCGGTGTTGTTTGATCGGCCACTGGTAACTTCTTTTAAGCGACGAGTTGCCAGATCCATCGTGTAGACCTGTAAATTACCAGTTTTTGATAAAACCAGCGCTAGTGTTTTACCATCTGGTGAGAATCTGGGCGCACCATTATGACGTGGAAATGATGTCAGCTTTTCACGCTGCCCAGAATAAATGTTCATCATGTAAATTTCGGCTTGCCCATTTTGAAAACTGACGTAAGCAAGCGTCTGGCCGTCTGGCGACCAAGCGGGTGACATGAGTGGTTGTTTGGATCGCAAAACCAAACGCTCGTTGTAGCCATCATAGTCCGCAATTCTCAGTTGGTAAGGATACGGGTCCTTGTCATTAACAACAACGTAAGCAACACGTGTTAAAAATGCACCGCGTTCACCAGTAAGCTCTTCATAGACGAGATCTGCGATACGGTGTGCATACTCACGCAGACGTGAAGCAGGAACAGTGGCCACTTTATTGAAAAGAACATGATCTTTGGATAATACCAACTGACCGTCTTGAGACAGGGCTTTACTCTGCCCTTGGGTAAGTTGACCACGCACAATATCCACTAACTGATAGTTAATAACGTAGCCACCTTCTGCATTTTGAGTGATGGTGCCAGTCAATAACGAATCAACACCGAGTGATGTCCATTTACCAAAATCAATCTGCTCTTCACTGTAGGGAGTTTGCGGCATCTTGCTTGTTGGCACAGGGCTAAACTTGCCGCTACGCTGTAAATCGGAAGCAATAACACCAGAAACATCTTCAGGCAATTTGGTTCCACCTTCCCATTTGAAAGGGACAATGGCAATCGGACGTGCCGAGTCAATACCGTCAGTGATCACTAACTCTAATGCAGCATTCGCTACATTGCTAAAGCTAGTGCCTATGAGCATCAAAACAAAAATTAATCGCTTAAACACAAGCCTTCCCTTCCTTATTCAGGTGCTACGGTTAAATTAATATTCTTCAATTTTTCCACTACGTCAGGTTGATCTTTAGGTAATGGAAAACTATTTACTTGAGCTACAGCACGTTTAGTCGCTGCACACAAACGACTATCACCATCCAGAACTGTTAAGCTACCAAGTAAAGCGCCAGTCCCTGTCGGTATAAGTTTCAGATTTACCTTACACTGTTTTCCTCGAAAACTGTCTTCTACTAGCAGGTTTTGTCGTATTAACTGTGTATAGATC
>JBOFIW010000458.1:0-4634 GCA_051650365.1 Vibrio sp.
CAAAGCACAAATGGGCCTTTTTCAATATCGATCTGCTTATTATCAGGGCGATGTGACCGCACTTTACGTAGTGTGCGTGATTTACCTTGCATCCGGTAATTCATTAAGCGCTTATCGACCAAGTGCTTATAGAACACCACTTCAAGCTCAGGGTAAGCTAAAAACATCGTTTCGTTGGGCAATAATTTATTCAAATCGTCACTTTCGTGGATGCCAACAATGTCATCGGTGGCTTCATCTGAACGCTCCTCAACCATTTGTAACTCTTCGGCGGGTGCGCGATTGAGGTCAGGATCATCCACCTGCCCTGCCATGCGACCAAGCTGTTCAGCGATCTCCTGCATCCCTTTATGCTTTTTAAGGAACTCCGCATAACGCTTCATCACCGTGAGATCATTACGGCTGAGTTTGGCTGCAGCCATATCCCATAGTCGGCCAACAATCGCTTCATCTCCCGCTTCGGTCACCTTATCCATGTTACGCATGGTTTCCATACGCTGGTAAAGATCAGCCAACATACGTTCTTTGTTAGCGGTAAGTTCCAGTAATTGAGCTTGGCGAATCGCATCCGATAACGACTTATACCATTGGTCACAAAAGAAATGAGGGAACATGGGATTATGATGCAGCTTCTCCTTTTCGAGCAGCCGACGCGCTTCTAAGTAGAATGAGGAATCCCATTCCAGTTTCTTCACTAAATCTGGCGCTTGCTCAAAGAAAGTCACTTCATCCCAGTGGATCACTTCTTGATAAAGCGCCAATTCACGTTGGAAACGCTCGGTTTCGCACACTTTGGTCATGCGGCGCCGAACATTACTGCGCCATTTGAGTAGATGGTTTTTTACCGAGGTGCCAACCCCTCGGTTTTCCGCCATCATCATCACTTGTGAACGCGCGACCAAATCATTAACCGCAGTGTCAATTAACCCTGACTCCGCAATGCTTAACACCAGATTGAACGCATCCGCACCTAGCATAGTAACCCTTAGGCAAAAAATTGATTGAGATTGCGAATACGCATTACATTGCGCTCACATTCTACTTGAGTCGCTTCCAACTGCTGTTGTAACGAATGCAATGTGGCTTCCATCGCCGTGGGTAGTTCTGGATCGATAAAACTATGCGGGAGCGCGTCATGGAATTTGAGGCGCACTTTACGCAAATGATGTTCAGCATGAGTCAATTGCGCGATGGCTTGATTCGCTTTCGCCAACCAATTTTGATAAAGCGTTTCCTCTAAACCTTGTTTGGTAACCATGGCCACCAATACCGAACGGTTAGCGATGTCTTTAATCACCAGATTGTTGCTGGCATCAAGGTCAAATCGTAGGCGGCAGAGGTTAGTGTTTTGGTTCACGTAGCCATAGGCTTCACCATGACCGTCTTTAATCACGCGCTCTAATTCACTTTTCTGTACGTAAATCCAACGGCTATCACCCTTCTCGCCTTCAGATACCGACATATTGCTTTGCAGCAGCACCAGTTTGATCAGATCGGGGGTCATGCCCACCTTGTAGATTTTGGCATCCGACAAATCGTATTGGTGGTGAACCTGTTTTTTGATCAGGCCATTAGAGGTTTCCAGTGACAACACCATCGCAAATTCAGATTCCAACTCCTCCTGAATTTGGGCAAGCTCAAGACGGCACACGTCAAGCTGCTGTTCAACTTCGGCCTGATCAAATGCATAACGTAAAGCGAACTCGCGGATCACCTCATGCACCACTTCGTGTGACTCTGGCGTATTCCATAAACAGTTTTGTAATAGCAACAGATCTAGCGGATTAATTTCATCACGCCCGTTAAAAAATGCACTGGCTTTCAATAGTTTGGCCGCCTTTTTCCAACGACGGTCAGAAACGTACATTTCCAGATCAGAACCAGAACTGTCTTTCGATCGTTCTTCAACCATGTTTTTCAACTGGTACAGTTTTTCAAAGACATCATCAGTGAGTTCAAGCTTGTCTAGCTGTTTCTGCCACTGGTGATACTCTTCATCAGTAATGGCCAGTCCGGCAGGGATCTGCGCCTCTTGCGCGGTACCGACCGTCAACATGGATTTAAAGTTTTGCTTGTTCTGAATTCGGTTAACGAAGATACGCACCAACATGCGGTCATAAAGTGCTTCAAGTCCACTGTCTTCATCCGGAAGCTCGTTAGAAGCGGTAACAAGCAAACGCATCGGAACACGTTCAATATCGCTCCCATTTTTGAAGGTTTTCTCGTTAACGACGGTCAATAAGGTGTTGAGTATCGCAGGGCCGGCCTTCCAGATTTCATCCAAGAAAACCACTTGTGCGGTAGGCAAATAGCCTTGGGTTAAGCGCACATAGCGACCATTATCTTTCAGCTCTTGAATACTTAGGGGGCCGAATACTTCTTCCGGCGTTGAAAAACGCGTCATCAGATATTCAAAGTAACTGCTGTTGTCGAAAGCTTGAATCAAACGCTTGGCGATAAGGCTTTTGGCAATTCCCGGAGGACCGAGCAAAAACACACTTTCTCCTGCTAACGCGGTCAGCAAACAAAGTTTGATGGTATTTTCTCGCTCATACACACCATCAGAGAGCGCTTTGGCCAGCTTATTGATCCGCTCTGAAAGCAGCGCTTTTTTCGCGTGAGACCCAGTGGTCGGTTGCAGCATCTCTATTTTCCTTAGACAAGAAACCCAATCAGGAAATGGGTTTAATTAATTGATTGAACAAACCATCACTTTATACATTTGTTGTGCAATTGTTACAAAGTGTATTTATTATTTTGCGCACCCTTATAACAGATCTCAATTCTTCGAAACAACAGGTAATCATTGATTGCACATTTCGCAGCTCAACTTCTCAACAAATCCACATAATACTGCTCAAAAAGTGTAATTTATTCTTGGGGATGCCGCTTAACGTGAGTTAAGGTAACGCCTTCATGAATACCTTTCGGTTTACAAGACGCACCCCATGAGAAAAATCATCCACCAATGGAAAAACATCGCGTTAGTCGAGGAAGAGGTTTTGCTTCCTAACGGTCATTCAGTAACTCACACCACCATCTCCCATCCCGGCGCCGCCGTGATTCTACCCATCACTGAGCAGGGTGAAATTGTGGTGATTCGCCAGTTTCGCCCTTCTCTCAAAAAATGGTTAATTGAGCTGCCAGCAGGAACCATTGAACACGCTGAACTTCCATTAACCTGTGCGCAACGAGAACTGGAAGAAGAAACTGGGTTTAGTGCTCAACAGCTTATCGACCTCGGTCAAGTTACCCCCCTCGCGGGATTCTGCGATGAGATTCAGTATCTCTTTGTTGCCAAAACGCTAAGTAAAACTGCCCGCTATTCTTGCGATGAGGACGAAGTGATTGAAGTCCTACTTCTTACCCCACAAGAATTGGAGCGAAAAATTATTGCGGGCGAGATTACTGACTCAAAAACCATTGCTTGTTTAAGTAAAGCCAAACTTTGCGGATATTTGTAGGAGAAAAGATGGACTTTCGTTCGGATACAGTAACCCAACCTACCGAAGCTATGCGTCTCGCCATGTCGCAAGCCCTTGTAGGCGACGATGTGTATGGTGATGACCCAACGGTAAATGAGCTAGAACAGTGGGCAGCCAAACGCCACGGGTTTGAAGCTGCGCTGTTTACCACCTCTGGTACTCAAGCCAATTTATTAGGTTTGCTTGCTCACTGTGAGCGAGGAGATGAATACCTGTGTGGCCAACAAGCGCATAACTATCGCTACGAAGCCGGTGGTGCCGCAGTATTAGGTTCGATCCAACCTCAACCGATCGACAACGAGCCAGATGGCACCCTCGATTTGGCGAAACTGAAAGCCGCTATAAAGCCGAATGACGCACATTTTGCTCGCACCAAATTGCTCAGTTTAGAAAATACCATTAATGGCAAAGTGCTTCCGCTCAGCTATTTAGCGAAGGCGCGTGAGTTCGTTAATCAACATGGGCTGCAACTGCACCTTGATGGCGCTCGCGTGTACAATGCGGCTGTTGCACTGGATGTAGATGTCAAAGAGATCGCACAATATTTTGATTCGATGACGGTATGCCTATCCAAAGGTTTGGCCGCACCTATCGGTTCATTGTTACTCGGCTCCCACGATTTTATCGCCAAAGCCAGACGCTGGCGCAAAATGGTGGGGGGAGGAATGCGTCAAGCAGGTATTTTGGCTGCCGCAGGGAAATTAGCGCTGACCGAACAAGTTACTCAGCTCAAAACTGATCACGATAACGCTCGCTATCTTGCCGAAGGGCTCAACGCTCTGCCGGGGTTCTCCGTCAACACTGAATGGGTACAAACCAATATTGTATTTGCCAAACTGGAAGCCTCCGTTGATATCACAGCCATTGCGGCGATACTGCGCCAAGACGGCATTATCATCACTCCGGGAAATCCCTTACGCTTGGTGACGCATAAAGACATCTCTCGCCACAACATCGAAACACTACTCGCGAAGCTGAAAGCTATTTTGGTTTAAAGCACCACAGGGCAACGAGCACGATTCGATCGCAAAGTGGCCAAATCTCACCTAACATCATCTTGAGCTTCCCCTTAGGGGAAGCTTTACACTCCATATTAATTAAACTAGCCCTCTCATTTGGAGCCTAACGATGCGCCTTGTTTTCCCTCTG
>JBOFIW010000459.1:0-3545 GCA_051650365.1 Vibrio sp.
CCACACCACTTTGGATACCGAGCCAAGAGCGCATAGCGGCTTCAAACTTGCAGCAGTTTATTCAACATGTGAACCAACAAGGTGAGACGCTTGATAGCTATCAAGCTCTCCATCAGTGGTCTATTGCAAAAAGCTCACGATTTTGGCTAGAGGTATGGCAGTTTTGCGATGTTATTGGGCATCGCGGAGATTCCCTGATTAGTGAAGGGCTTCCTCGTTTTGGTAACGAAATATACCCAGCACGGGATTCTATTTGGTTTCCACAGGCAGAACTTAACTACGCGGAAAACCTGCTCTCTTATGCGTTTCATAATCCTGACGTGATGGCTATTGAGTTCAAAAATGAAAACGGCCAAACCAAACGGCTGACGTGGCAACAGCTCTGTGACCAAGTATCTGTTATTCAACAATGGCTTATTCAAAACGGTGTGGGTCAAGGTGATGTGGTGGCGGGTTATCTCCCCCATTTACCGGAAACGGTTATCGCGATGTTGGCAACAACAAGTCTTGGTGCGATTTGGACGTCAACATCACCCGATTTTGGTATAGAAAGTGTGATTGAACGCTTTGGGCAGGTACAACCTAAAATTCTTTTTTGCTGCAATGGTTACACCTTTAATGGCAAACCATTTTTGATGCAAGAAAGAAATACCCACATCGTTTGCGCGCTAGCGAGCCTAGTGAATATTTGCCAAATAGAGTATCTGCCAGAGCCTCTGTTCAGCCCCAATTTGGATAGCAGTTTCTCGACTTGGCATTCAATCTTCGCGAGCTACCAGCCAAAAGAGCTAAACTATCAACGAGTTGGGTTTAACGATCCGCTCTTTGTTCTGTACTCCTCAGGCACAACGGGTAAACCAAAATGCATTACTCACTCCGTTGGTGGTATGCTGCTCAATCATTTGAAAGAACATCAGCTGCACTGCGACATTCAGCCGCAAGATCGTGTTTTCTATTACACCACGACAGGTTGGATGATGTGGAACTGGCAAGTTTCTGCATTAGCAAGTGGGGCAACGTTAGTCATTTACGATGGCCATCCGCTCTACCCGCAAGCAAATGCACTTTGGTCTCTGGCCAATGAAGCTAAAATCACCTTGTTTGGCACCTCGGCCAAGTACCTTGAAACCCTGCAAAAATGCCAGTTTTCACCCAGTAATTTTTATCCACTCTCGAATCTGAAAACCTTGTGCTCCACGGGTTCTGTGCTCTATCCAGAGCAATTTGACTTCGTGTATGAACATATCAAAACTGATCTACATCTGGCTTCCATTTCTGGAGGTACGGACATCTGTGGCTGCTTTGCCTTAGGTAATCCACTCTCTCCGGTTTACCGAGGCGAATGCCAAGGCGCAGGTTTAGGTCTAGATATTGTGGCATTTAACGAACAAGGTGACAGCGTCACAGCGAGGCATGGCGAATTGGTTTGCCGTAATAGCTTTCCTAATCAACCGATCGGATTTTGGCATGACGATGGCTCTCGCTACCAACAAGCTTATTGGGATAAATTTCCGGGTGTTTGGCACCATGGTGACGAAATTGAAATCACAACACACGGCGGTATCGTATTCTTCGGGCGCAGTGATACGGTATTAAACCCAGGTGGGATCCGTATCGGAACGGCTGAGATTTATCAACAAATCAATGCCCTACCTGAAATCCAAGACTCAATTGCGATTGGCCGAAGATTAGAACGAGATGAGGAAATCATCCTCTTCGTTCAACTGACTCAAGGCGTCATACTTGATGATTCGCTCCAACAGAAAATTCGCACACTATTACGTGAACACTGTTCGCCACGCCATGTCCCTGCGCACATTTTTGCTCTCAGTAGCATTCCACGAACCAAATCTGGGAAACTGGTTGAACTGGCCGTTAAACAAGTTTGCCATGGAGAGAGCGTGAAAAATCTCGGCGCGATCGCTAACCCAGAAGTGCTAAGTGAAATAGAAAACTTACTTTCGGCATTATTAAAAACAATAAAAAAGCCATTTATGTAGATAAATCAAGGCAATTAACGGTTTGTTTTTCGTGCCACAATGCTATTCTTGGACCAGTGATTAAACGCACCGATTTTTTATGGATTATATTCACCTATCTCGCTTTAGCTTAAAACACCTCACCGCACTACATGTCATGCTCAATACATGTAGTGTTACACAAACCGCCACTCGACTTTGTGTTAGTCCCTCAAGTATCAGTAAAACCCTTGCTCAACTACGTGAGCTACTCAATGATGACCTCTTCTACCGTGATGGCAATCAATTGATCCCAACACCATATGTTCAACAGATGGGGCCGACTGTGCACCATATTCTGTCGAGCATGAATGGGTTATTGCATTGTACTGAGTTCAATCCTCAGGAATATCAAGGCCATTATAGGTTAGCGATGCGTGAGAGCACCTTTGAGTTATTCGCCCCCAAAATTACCGCCGTGTTATCTGCTTGCTCATCAGAACTGTCTATGACCTTGCACTCCAAAGAGCATCATGGTTTTGAAACATTACAAAGTGGTTTAATTGATGTCATTCTCTTACCGCACGACATCAGTCAGCCGCCCACTTTTTCTCAAGGCTTAGTTTGGCAAATGATTGAATCAGATGAGTTGGTATGTTTAATGAACCCAGAACATCCACTCGCCCACGAAGAGCTTACCGTGCAGAGTTACCTCGCTTATAAACATATTGGTATCCTCGATAATGAGCTAAGTGAACCTTATTTTGAAAAGTATCTCACTCAGCAACATGAAACGCGACGCATCGCAGTGGCAACGCCAGATTTTGGGGCAGCTGCCATTTTGTGCCGACAGACTCCATTTCTCTTCACCTGTTCAAAAATGTGGGCAGACCACGCGATGCAAGCTCAAGGCCTAATTCAGAAAGTTCTGCCTTTTGAATATGGCAAAGTCGCATACAGCTTAGTTTGGAATAAACCGAGCATGAATGATCGAGCAATTCATTGGCTGTGCCATCAGTTGACATCTCATTCGATTTGAAAAAAATACGCAAAAGGAAAGGGTCGGCATAAGCCGACCCTTTCCTTTTTCTCTGTTTGTAATTTTTGTTAATAACCCTAGCCATGAGTTGTTAGTCAATAAACAGAAATTTGAGACATAAACTTGGGGAACTAAGTTTTGCCCCTGATGATTCACTCATTAGTTTAGGTGCGGGATTGGTTTTTCGTTAGTGAAAAAAAGTAAAATGCTGATTTACCATTTGGAAAAGATACTCATATCACACTAACAATGAAATCAATAAGCAAGACCTGCAAAAGTAAGGCAAATTATCCGTGGCAAGTCTGCTATAACAAAAACAAAACCGCTACATACTTGCAGCGGCCAAAATCCGGACGAGGCTCAGGTCACCATGAAGAACTTAAGATAAAAAGCCTATTTACAAGCAACGCCAACAACCACCGGAAGTGTTCCTCTCGCTGTTGCTACCTCAAAAGATACTCGTACATCAACCGAGGAAAAACCAGCATTATGTAATGTTGCTTCAATTTCATTAAGCGTCAACCCAGCCTCAGAACCCGTCTTATCAT
>JBOFIW010000460.1:0-7279 GCA_051650365.1 Vibrio sp.
CGCGGTGGCAATGCAGGTAAAATACGTTCTCCCGCTTCAATCAAGTTCACGTTCAATTTACTAGAGTCGAGATCACCAAAACCATAAGTACGCAGCTCTTTAACAGCATTGTGCAACTCTGCTGAGAGTTCAACGCCCGTTGCTCCCGCACCTACAATTGCAATGTCTACCGTTCCTTGCCCGTTTTTCGCGTGCAACTTCAGGAACTCATTGTTCATTTCAGTACGGAAACGATCTGCTTGTTCTGGGCTATCAAGGAAAATACAGTGCTCTTTCACACCTGGAGTATTGAAATCATTCGATGTTGAACCGATCGCCAACACCAACATATCGTATTCCAAATCACGCTTTGGCATCAGTAGTTCACCGTGCTCATCTTTTAGCTCACTTAACGTGATTTTTTTGTTTTCACGATCAATAGATTCCAAGCTGCCAAGCTGAAAATCAAAGCTGTGATTTTTTGCATGTGCACGGTAGCTCAGCGCATCGACACCTTCATCCAGAGAGCCCGTTGCTACTTCATGCAACAAGGGTTTCCAAAGATGGCTTGAATTACGGTCAACCAAAGTGACCTTAGCTCGGCCTTTACGCCCAAGTGTGCGACCCAATTTGGTGACTAGCTCTAAACCGCCAGCTCCACCACCTACAACAATAATTCGTGTCACAACAACAATCCTCAAATAAAGATGAATAATTATTATCCAGCCCGAACTCTCGTGCTGAAGGAATCTGTTATCGCCATGATGTCTAACATCTGACTAGGGTGAGGTTAGTTACTTTTAGTGGCACGTTACTTGGCAGAAAAAATCTGCGCTAACACAAATAATTGGCAAGTTTTAGACTTGCTCTCAATTTTTTTTGATATTTATCAACAAATCTTGGCACAAGTCATTATATAGGGCTGATTCTATCGCGCAACCACAGATTGATAGGTTCTCATTAGTTTTTTTGTGGGTATGGATGAGCAAAAACAGCCTCATAAAGAGGCTGTAGATAATTCGATCATTCAATGAAGTTACATCGCTTTAAAAGCTTTCATTGTTTGCAGGTGATGAGCGATTTTTTTGAATTTGTGGGTTTGGGTTTCATCCCAAATGATCTCGTAATAATCTTGCAACTCTTGCGCGGTTTTCTGGTTGTCGTGAATTTCATCCTGACGAGAAAGCACCACTAAGCAGCGACCTTGATTTTTGGTACGAAACTGCTCAACACACTTAGTCGCAATATCATCATACTCTTCAGGGCGATCAATTCTCCCCTGCATGGTGAGTTCTGGATGCAAATTGGGGTTAAAAATCACCTGCTTGATTCCGCACAAAAAGCCAATTCGCTCAGACCAATACCCTCCTAACCCTACTCCGCAGATCAGTGGGTGTGGGTCACCGGATTGCTCAATCACTTTATGCACTTCTTTGAGCAGATGTTGCATATCATGTTTAGGATGCAGAGTGCTGTAGTTGATGAAACGAACATCACTATCAATGAATTGTAGTTGCAACACTTTTTCATGATTGCCAGGGCTGGTTGAGTCAAATCCGTGTAAATAAATAATCATAATATTCTCCCCGTTCCTTGAGGTTTTAATCTACCACGATGAGTATGGTTTTAAACAGCCTAGTGAAAATATCAATAAAAAGAATATGAAAAAGCAGCCTACTTATATGGCTGCCTTAACCAAAAGTATTGATCAATACTAAGTTAAATGAAGTGCTAACTTAAAGCCTGTTCAATCAGTTGTGCTTGCTGAAAATAGATCTCTTCACCCCACAATTGATAAGCAAGTAGATACCAGAGCATCGCCATCATAGCAGTACGCGGCCGCCACACTTGCACGCCTTCTACCCAATCCTCGATACCCGATAATTCACGCAGTTGGCAATAACGGAAAACCGCATCAAGTACTTTTTCTTCTGCCACATCAATGCTCAGGGCTAAATCAATGCGCGGATCAGCTAAGGCTGCGTATTCCCAATCTATCACTCTTGGACCTTGCGCGGTCTTCACCATGTTGTAACCGGCCAAATCAAAATGACATAACACTTGCCCTACATCAGCCAAATTAGGAATCGAACGCCACTGCTCATACAGTGCTTTTACAGATTCTGTTTTCAGCTCTTCACGGATCTGTAGCCAATAGTGATCCACTCGGCCAAGGTAGTTAAATGGAGCAACAGGAATTCGGTGGATATCTAACTCATGAATACGTATTTGGGTTTTCAACACCTGATCAAATGACACTCCATCACGTAGTGATTCCCCGTCAATCCACTCCACTAGTAGCCCTTGTTCATTAACCAATTCAGCCTTAGGCCCAATATGGTCATGCTCAATCGCTTTGAGAATCTGGTATTCCTGAAATCGGGAGATAGAAAAAGCTTTGGTGATGGCCGTTGCTGGTCGCCACACAAAAGCACGATCGCCCGTGGTAATTTTCCAGCAACGGTTGGTGAGACCTCCTGTTAAGGTCTGCGCATAATCAGGAGGTACAGAGAAGAAAGAAGTCAACGACAAAAGTGATGGATCCAACGAACTTGCTTCGCGCCATGCAATCTTTGCCATTACCAACTCCTTTTCTGTGTGGATGTTTTACAAACCCAATAAGCTCTTTGATTGTTGCTTACGAATTTCGGTTTCATCAGCCCATTCAATCAAACCCGTTTGTAAGTCCATCAAACGCATCGTCATCTTGTAGTAGACGTCTTTATCACTGCCATCATTTTTCACAATACTAGACAGGTTGCCGTACAACATATATTGAGCGCCGACCATCTTACCAAATTGAATCGCTGTACCTTGATTGACAAGTTCATCATTGTTTTGAAAGTTCAATTGATCACGTACCGCTTCTACGCGATCCATGTCTACAAAACGGAATTTACCTGAGTTAAGCATTTTGGTACTGATGGTATCAGTGATTGATTCTGTATCAATATGCTCGCTAGTTTTGTTTTTGATTCGCTCCACAAACACAATAGGGCGGCTATCACGAGTAATCGCAGAAACCGATCCTGACATCATCATACTGTCGACCATTTCAGCCGCGATTTTTTGCAGATCGGTTGAACCGAAGTCAACATTAACCGTCTCCACCGCTTGTGCATCACCGTAACTAACTTTATTTGAACATCCCCCTAAGATTACCGCCAAACCTAGCAGGGCAATAACGCTCTTTTTCATTGTCATACCTCTTAAAACTTATGTTTTTTTATTCGTTAATTTCGCGAATCTGGACGCGGAACTGCTTACCGTTCGGGTTTACCGAGACCTCAGTCAGTGACACAGTTTCCATGCCTCGCAAAATGATGGTTTTCCATGGGCTTAACTTAGTGTTCACTTCAAGCCCATCATTGTCATACCAGTAAAAGCGATACTGCACATTCAGATCACTTTTTTGATTGCTTTGCAAACGAACCACACCACGAGTGTGCCCATCCACGGTCGTTGTTGCGATATCCTCAATGCTCAAGCTTTTGCTTAGCGCACTGTCATTGAATAATACTTGTTGTGATGCACCATCAACTCGCAAACCTGCGGTATTCGTACTGCATCCCATCAACAGTAGACCTGTTAATACTACCAGTAGCCACGTTCTCATTACCGTATCCCTAGTTGTTTATGCCAAATCGTCACGTTGTTACTTTGCCTTGATAGCCAAACTAACGCAGTACCATTCTCTGGAACATGAAAGGTATAGTGAGTCCCTTCAATATCCAGCACTTGCTCACCCGCGTTCACCACTTGAGTAACGGTATTGACTGCTGCGGGCAAAGTTAACCAGCTGCGCGTATCAGGCTGCTCGGTTAGGGTATTCCATATATTAAACACTAAATTAGCCACATCCTCTTCCCGTGTGGCTTCCTTACGCAGTTGATCTTTTGCCACTACACGCAATGCTTGACGTAGTACTAGCGTTGGCATCTGCTCACTCAGCGCCTGCGTTGCCATTAAGTTGACATCGGTAACCGGCATTGGCTGCATACTCACACCATTTAGAGTGAAGGATGCACTACTTGGAGTCACTGACTGAGCATAATGAGGTAAAGCCAGAGAATACAAAGCTGCGTTGCCACGACTGTCATAAAGCGGTAAAGAGAGTCGCCATTCTTGCTTAGGTTGCACGATTCCCTGCTCTTCAATCACGATGACTCGTGCCTGTGAAGACGCCAAGCGTTTAGGTTCGCCATACTGCTGTTTCAGCAGTTTAAGATCCTGCTGCATTCCAAGACGAGTTGCGACTCTTAATGTTCCATCAATGACGGCTGAATTATTGGGTGCAACAGCCAATGCTCTGCGGTAGTCCACATACGCCGAGTTCAAATCATTATCTGCTTCATAAAGCAGTGCTGAAAGATAGAATAAGTAACCATTTTGCACTGCTCGTAAGCTCTTACCTGCATCTGGATATTGAGCAAGCACACTGCCTAAATTGGGAGATAACCCTTGTGCGCGCATATCCTGTTCAGCTCTCGTCAGCTCTTGTTCAAGCCGCTTTTTGGCCTCTTCTTGTACTTGATTAGCGCGGCGCATCTCCACTAATGCACCATCGAGATCGTTATTACGCACATAGTTCAAACCTAAGTACAGGTGCAAAAAGCCAAGTTCATAATCGGCAGGTTCATACTCATTGAGATTATCATTAACCGCAAGCGATCCCACGCTGGTCGCGGTACTACTGATGGAGATAATCGCCCTATCTTGTTGCTGCTTCACCACTTGATCAGCCACCAATAAACTCTGCTGACTTTCAACGTACTGCTGGTTTAAAAAATAGACACGACCTTTTTCAAGGTTATCCAATACATCACCAGCAACATAATCAGGCAACAATTGCGTTGCTTGTTGATACTGCCCAGCCGCAACAGACTGATACAAAGCATTATTTTGCGCACTGTAGTGGCTAAAAAGATTGCCAGCGGTGAGATTGGCACACCCTGCGAGCAGTAGAGATGTCATGGTCAGAGTGATGCAGCGTATAGTAAGCTGTTGGTATCGATACACTTTATAGTTCACCATTCGACATCATTAAAATTCATTTAGCCCATTAGCAAAGGGCCGAGGGGGCGACCACCAACCAAGTGCATATGGATGTGATAGACTTCCTGACCGCCATGCGAGTTGCAGTTCATGATCAAGCGGTAACCGTTTTCTGCAATGCCTTCTTGCTCAGCAATTTTCTTTGCCACTGTAAACATACGCCCAAGCGCAAGCTCATCCTCCACCACTACATCATTCACAGTTGGGATCAACTTATTAGGAATGATCAAGATATGACTAGGGGCACGCGGATGAATGTCTCGAAATGCGGTCACCAGATCGTCTTGATAAAGAATATCGGCTGGAATTTCTTTGCGAATGATTTTGCTGAAAATGGTTTCTTCCGCCATGACGTACTCCATACAAAGGTTTTGATTGAGAATTTTTCTGGCTTGAGTATGCGTCAAGGCATACTAAAGCTCAATAAAAAACACCGTACAGTTAAAAGAACCTGAACAAGTTCACTGGTGAAAGGTTGTTTTTGCAGTATTGGTCATAAAACGCAAGTCCCAATCTCAATACAATCGTGATTGTTTTGTTACTTTTTTAAGACAGTTTTGTCTTTGATGAATTCTAATAACAATGAGTGATGTTCGAGGGAGAGAAAATATGCAGGGTTCCGTTATCAGGCGAATGTATGCGGGGTTTGCGTTAATCATTATCATGTTCGTAGTTACGGTCGCGATCATGTTAAGTGGAATGAGTCAAATCCACAAAAATTTTGAAAGTGTTTCTGAGACGGCACTTCCTTTGGTGTCACTATCAAACCAAACTAGTGTTCAATTGCTATCTGCAGACAAATCGTTTAAAGACTTTCTTACTACGCAAAATATAGAGCGTATGAGCGGAATGCGTCAGGCATTTTCAGCCTCCAAACAGCGTTTCCAAATCGTGCTCGCAGAACTAAGCCAAGCCAGTCAAAACCATCCAGAACTTGAGCAACCCATACGAGAATTAAAACAGCTTGAGGCTCGCTACTTTAATGAGGCTGACTTGGCAATGGACAACTATCAAGCCATGTTCTCTGCACAGACTGCTGTGCAAAAATCTACTCGTGAGTTTCAACGTTTACATTCAGAATTGAGCATCGGGATGAAAGAGTTTGTTGATAACAATGACAGTATCTCGGTTAAAGTGATGGCCAAAAGCTACTTCATTAAACTCAAAGACGCGGAAGTGATCACCTCTGACGCACTTGCAAGCTCAGACATTGCGTTCGTGGAAAAAGCAGTAAATCTCAATAAGAAGGCCGTTACTCATCTTAACTATGCTTATCGCGGGCTAGTCACTCAACTGCCCCAGTTGAAAGAGCGTTTTGAAGAGCCTGTAGCAAAATTCACCCAAGATATCGGCCAGAAAGGCGGTGTACTCGATCAGCACAATGAGTATCTACAAGCTCGAGCCGCTCTCTATGACAACATTGCTAATCTTGCCAGTGAGGTGGACAAAGCAATGACCATCTTAGGTGCATTCAACCAAACAGCTACTGACGATCTCAATCAATCATTGGTTGAAGCTGGGTCGGTATACCAACAAGGCACGGTTAAAGCTGTAATTATCGGTATCGCGGTGGTGCTTTTAGCGGCAGCGATTGGCTACCATATTGCACACAGCGTACGCGAGCCAGTCACACGGATCCTCAGGGCATTAGAAAGCCTAACTCAAGGCAATATGACACAGCGTATCGAAATCCGCTACAACAATGAATTCAGTCGTTTAAGTCGCCATATCAATACATTGGCTGACAGCTTGCATGATATTTTAGTAAAACTGAATAGTGCTTCCGACGATTTGACCACCACAGCCTCCACTAACCAAACCACCTCACTTAGTGCGCAAAATAAATTGAACGGTCAACGTGAACAAACCTCAAGCGTGGCTGCCGCAATGACTGAAATGGCGCACTCTGTGCAGGAGGTAGCTAATAGTGCCCAAAGCTCATTGACCATGGTGCAGCAGGTGGAAGCAGCCTCGGAATCAGGCCGCCAAGTTATGAGTAACAATATCAGCACTATTCGTCAACTTGAAACACGTTTAATTGAGTCCGTTGAAGCGGTGGGCGACCTCCGTAAAATGAGTAGTCAGATTGGTTCAATATTAGACGTGATCCGTAATATTGCTGAACAAACCAACCTTTTAGCACTTAACGCCGCGATTGAAGCTGCACGCGCAGGTGAACAAGGCCGAGGTTTTGCCGTGGTCGCTGATGAGGTTCGAGTACTAGCTCAACGGACAACACAGTCCA
>JBOFIW010000461.1:0-2849 GCA_051650365.1 Vibrio sp.
TAATTCATCCCCAGAAACTTGGTATGCCTGTCCAAAACCTTTAACAAACAAGCCTTGCTCGGGTTTGAACTGGCAAAGGATAAAATCTGGTAACTGGCTTAACTCAGCAATGATTTCACCGAAGCGCTCCTCCAACCGAGCCATCACTTGGAACCACATTTCGCTCTCACGTTCAACAATACTGACTTGTGCATCAAAGGTCAGACGTATTCGTGCAAAGAGCTGTTTAGCGTCAGATTCATCTTCAATCATCATGATCGAAGCTTGTGGATTTACGGCTAAATTCCGCGCATGGCGAGCAAGTTGTGAAATCAGCACAAAATATCCTTGCTGATTTTGTACAAAAGGCGCGTAACTAACATTGGGAAGGCCTTGTTCATCCACCGTGGCGATCTGCAACGTCTTCCGCTGTTGGCAAAATGCTTTAATTTCTGGCTCAAAATGGCTCTGTAAGCACTCTTGCTTAACTTGCTGAACCATATTTTCTCCTCGAAGCTGGTAGTTACGAAGTAGTGTGCATGCGGCTAAGCCATTTATCCCCATTAAAACGGGGATGTTACGTTTGTTTGCATACATAGAAAAACAAGGTGAACACTTTAGTTCACCATGCTAACTAATGAGCACCCTAGTAGCCATTCCACTTCTTTTTGACTTGCTTGTCCAAACTTCTCTTCCGCCATTTTATAAAGACGAGTCACACCTTTATGGGCAAAATCATGGGCTCGCTCGGTTGCCACGATATGATGGAACAGCAAGCGTAAAATCGCCAAAAACTCCGACTTTTCCATTGCTTGTAACCAGCTAGAGCGAAACGCTTCGATATCATGGTCAAAATCGAGATGTTCTGTAAACATCTTAAATATCCGCCCATCTAAAGCTGAGGCAAAATCGGTTTTTTTCGGGAAATGATGGCTGATCCCCGTACGAGAGACCCCCGTCTGCTGGCTGAGTGTGGTGTAAGACATTTTGTCATAACCCAATCGAAGCAGTTGGTCGACCACCGCATCCATAATCGTTTGAATCGTTACTTCAGTATCTTCTTTACTACGCTTAGGCATGTTAAGGCTCTTTTCTAACGTCAATTCATCGCCGGCTTACAAAAAAGCAGCACCAGAGTTCTCATTGAAATAATAAGTGGCACACAGAAGGAGGATCTCAGTTGTACTCTTTGACTCTCCAATCCAATACTAGACAGCCAACCCGTAACTTCTCGCTTTTGCATAAATCTTTGTTACTTTTTTTGAACAAGGTCACTTGCAAAAACCAACGGTGGCTCGATAACCGCAATAAATTATATTTTGGTTAACGAATAATCCAACAAACCATTGAGCCTGACAATGAACCAGTCGAAATTCTGACAATTTTCCGACACTTGAGACGCCAAATTACCGGAGAAGATCACAGAAGCTCCTACTCTGCGCAACAACTCTCTCGTACAACATAAGTATTTTATTGCATTTAATGCTCCATCCTACTGAGAAAGTAGCAGACCATTTTTGTGGCATAAGCACGGAGAGAAGACTAAAATGGCCCCATAATTAGTAAGTAGATGAAGTTATAAGAGGATTTATGAGTAATCAAACTTGTGTCGAAAATGAAGTCTGTGAAGCCTGTGGTTGTGCTGGTGAAATTGGCTTTATCATTCGCGAAGGAGATGATGTCGCTGAAGTGTCTATTTTTGGCGCCGATAAAGCCCAATTAGATGGCAAACTGGCGGAGTATGTTCTGTTGGCAAAACAAGTGTGTGCCAATGTGAAATATGAGGTTGTCCCTGCGGCAGAAAAGGCGACTGAATTACATGCCCGATTTAAATTTGAAGTTAGCGCTGAAAAATTGATTTTCGAACTGAAAACACGTGCACTAGCGCGATAGTTCTAAAGCAATCCATTGAGCGGGCTTTTGTCCGCTTTTCTTTTATATCCCCTTCGCCGAATCCAGCGCCACAGGAAGGAAAAAATAAAGCCTACGCCAGTGCCGCCGATACCCTTTATACTGGCAAAACTCGCCACACAGGGTAAACGCTAATCCATGATGTTTCGTCTTATTGCACTCTCTCTCTCGCTCATTGCGGGTTATACACAAGCCATGGCGTTGGATCAATACATGGTGCTTAATCATCTGGACAACTACGGGAACCTCGATTTGCGGGGTAAGCCATACACTTCATTACCTGAAAACTTTCACATCAAAGGCAATTTGAACATTGCAAAAACTTCGATGAAATCTTTGCCCAAAGGCACCATGATTGATGGCAGCCTGGATGCTACCAACAGCCAGTTGGAGAAAATTCCTCGGGGAGTGAAAATAAAAGGCTATGCCAATTTGCTCGGCACAAAAATTCAGTCGTGGCCTGCTGGTGTCACGGTCGGTGGTTATCTGAATTTTACCGACACTCCCTTGGCCCGTCTGCCTCCCCGTTTAACGGTGAAAGGGGATTTAAGCGTGATCCGAACACCATTAGCAGAACTGCCCGATGGTGTAGTGATTGAAGGCAATCTCTATATTGGTGGTTCAAAAATCACTCAGTTTCCTGACTCAATGACTGTTAAAGGCAATATTTATCTGGGAGGAAATCAAATCACCCAATGGCCTACCAAGCTCACTCTCGGTGGTGCAGTCGCACGCTAAAGTTCTCCTTGCCATTTTCATAAGATAAAAGAAGAGGAGCCGCAGCTCCTCTTTTCAACAATGAAGGCAAACCTTCACATTAGTGATGGTTACGAACCGGATTCGCGTACGCATCTAACAAGTAAGTATGTGCCGCTTCAGGTAACTGAGCCAGTTTCGTTTTTAATACTGCACGAACCTCTTGACCGATGTCAGAATCATCTTGCCCTGCCGCTAAGCGG
>JBOFIW010000462.1:0-1628 GCA_051650365.1 Vibrio sp.
CTATTGTTGAGCAATCTTTTCGCATCACGGCAGAGCAAGCTGGCAACTTTAGTCTGAGTGAACCCATTCTCAAAGCTGGGCTACTCTATGGTAATCAGTACAGTGGAGGGACACGTTTAATCCCACTGCTCACTCAGCCAAAGGCCTACGCCATTCAAGTGTTAGAGAAACCAAAAGATTATCAAGGCTTTTGGCTACCAACCGCCAAACTCAATCTAACGCAAAATTGGAACGATGGGCAGCAAACACTGAACGCTCAGAGTCAATATGAAACACAGGTTGGCCATGCCATCACGAGAGAGTTGCGCTTACAAGTCAGCGGTCTCACCCAGCAGCAGTTGCCCAATTTCAGCATTCAATATCCTAGTAGCGTCAGCGTATACGCGGAAAAACCACAATTTAGCACTTTGGATAATGGCGACACCCTGATGACCCTTAAACAAGTGCTGATCCCTCGCCAAGCAGGAGAAATACCTCTGCCCGAGGTCACACTCGATTGGTGGAACACCGGTACACAGACTGCGCAAGTGAGTCAAGTTGGCGGGTTAACGTTACAAGTGAAACCCAGTGAAGAAACTCCATTACTTGCACCACCGATTGCGCCGCTACGCGATGCTACGAGCTCCACCACAATAGAAGCGGGTTATTGGCCCTACTTCACACTGCTGTTTGCGGGGTTATGGCTTGGCACAAGTGGCCTTGCTTGGACTTTATGGCGCTCACGTGTTGAGCACCAAGAACCCAAATCGCCTCCCCCTATTCCAACCTCCGCCTATCAAACCCTGATGTTAGCTCTGGAGCGACAAGATCTGCTTGCTCTTAGCCAAGCGGCGCGAATTTGGCAGCATGAAATCGCATTGAATGCTGAAGAGCAACAAACTCTTGCTAGCTATATCCATGCTTTACAGGAAGCTTGTTACTCCGAACGGACTCAAACACCAGATTTCAATAATCTGAAAAGCTGGGTCACTCTAAAGCAAAAGCAACAAAATAAAAATCGCCGGAGTAAAGAACCTAGGTTACCACCACTATGATATGCATACCATTTTTCTTCATTGAAGAATGGCGCATTGATGTAGGCAAGAGTAACGTATAGCCACAAAGTTCAACATAGCTACACAACTCGTGTCAGTCGTAAGGCTAACGGTCAAATAGTGGGAGGAATACCATGACCAATATCAACACCAAAAGCGCCACCGTGCTTGGCTTAAGCCTAATCATCGGGCTTGCCTCACTAGGCTTTTTGGTACAACAAATGGCGGTAAAGTTTAAAGAATATGAACGAGTCGTTACTGTAAAAGGGCTTTCTGAACGAGAAGTCGTTGCTGATACCGTGATTTGGCCAATCCAGTTTACGGTTGCGGATAATCAGCTTTCATCGCTTTTTGCAACAGTCGATCAGCAAACTCAGCTCATTACCCAATTCTTAGTAGAAAAAGGGGTGGATCGCGCAGCAATTTCTCTTTCAGCCCCCGCGGTGATCGATAAGAAAGCCCAGCAATATGGGGAAGATCGCGCAGAATTTCGCTACTTAGCAACACAAACGCTGACGGTTTACAGTAAACAAGTCGAGCAAGTACGAAACATCATCAGTGAAATTGGTCAGTTGGGTAAACAAGGCATTGTAT
>JBOFIW010000463.1:0-7740 GCA_051650365.1 Vibrio sp.
GTTTAACCCCATGGGATGTCTATCGCAAAGAAATCGCCCAGTCGATCGTAGAAACCGATCAGCAAGTGTTTAACAACAATACGTCAATCACTTATGAACAGTGGTTGGAGTATCCTGATGGCCGAAAAAGTTTCTTCGAGCTGCGTAAGGTCCCCTTCTACAGTAAAGATGGTCGTCATCTTGGCTTAGTTGGCTTTGGGCGTGATATCACCGAGCGTAAACGCCATGAAGAATCTCTCGAAAAAGCCAGCCGTGATAAAACTACCTTCATCTCTACAATAAGCCATGAGCTGCGTACACCGCTCAATGGTATTGTCGGCCTCAGTCGTATGCTACTCGATACTCCATTGAGTGGTGAGCAGCGCAAACACTTACAAACCATTAATGTTAGTGCGGTGACTTTAGGTAATATTTTCAATGACATTATTGATATGGATAAGTTTGATCGCCGCAAGCTAGAGCTTTTCCCTGCCGCACTCAACTTCGAAGAGTTTGTGGCTGAACTCGAAGTGCTCGCCGCTTTGATGGCTGAGCAAAAAGGGCTGCGTTTTGATTTAGAACGTTTGACTGACTTACCTTCGTTAGTAGAGGTTGATGCAACCCGTTTGCGTCAAGTGTTATGGAACTTACTCAGTAACGCGATGAAATTCACCAAAGAAGGTGGTGTTGTTATGACGGTCAGCGCGGAATGTGATGATCAACAGGCTAACATTACCATTGAGGTTGAAGATACGGGGATTGGTATTCCTGAAGCAGAGTTAGAAAAAATCTTTGCTATGTATTATCAGGTTAAATCAGGCAAAGATAATTTACATGCAGTGGGAACAGGGATCGGCTTAGCCGTATCACGTCAATTGATCAAGTTGATGGGAGGAGATATCAACGTAAACAGTGAAGAAGGATTTGGAAGTACTTTTACCGTAACCATTCGGGTACCACTGTTGGCTGATATACCGATTACTCTAGAGCCACAAGAGTCGCAAACGGAACTTAATATTTTCATGGTAGAAGATATTGAACTCAATATTACTGTTGCTCGTTCGTTACTTGAGAGTTTGGGACATAAAGTCACGGTGGCAATGACGGGAGAAGAGGCGATTCAGAATTTTAATCCAATGGACTATGATTTAGTCTTCCTCGATATTCAGCTACCGGACATGACTGGATTCGATATTGCTCAGTATTATCGAACCCACTACTCTTCGCTGCCACCATTGGTGGCTTTAACTGCCAATGTATTGAAGGATAAAGAAGAATATCGTCAAAAAGGAATGGATGCCGCTATCAGTAAACCTTTATCCGTGGCAGCTGTTCGTGAGGTGATTGCCCATGTTCATCATTGTCTTGAGTACGAAATTCCTGCTTGTGAAGTCACTTCTATATCCAAAGAACTGACGCAAGACGTGTATCAGCAATTGCTTGATTTAGATATGTTGCAGTCATATGTGGATATTGTTGGCTGCCAACCAGTCATTGATAGTGTGAAGTTATTCGAACAGTCGATGCCAGCTTATCTTGAGGTGCTAGATTCCAATATGGTTGCTAAAGATCAAGAGGGAATTGTTAGTGAAGCACATAAAATCAAAGGTGCGGCTGGCTCGGTAGGGCTTAAGCGGATCCAAAAAATTGCGCAAAAGGCGCAGTCACCAGAAGCTCCTGCATGGTGGGAGAACATCAGTGATTGGGTTGAAGAGATCAAAAATGAATATCAATCGGATATTACGTTATTAAGGCAGTGGCTTACTCAGCAAATGAACGCAAATCAGTGATAAAAAAGACCCTAGCCATCGGCTAGGGTCTTTTCTAATTAGGTATAGAGAAGAGATTAATCTTCTAAATCACCGCAGAAACGGTAGCCTTCACCGTGAATAGTAGCGATAATTTCAGGTGTACCTGAAACTGATTCGAAATGCTTACGAATACGGCGGATTGTCACGTCCACAGTGCGGTCGTGTGGTTTTAGTTCACGACCTGTCATCTTCTTCAGTAGATCCGCACGAGTTTGGATTTTGCCCGGATTTTCACAGAAGTGCAGTAGAGCACGGAACTCAGAACGTGGCAGCTTGTAGCTGTCGCCATCTGGGCTCACCAAAGAACGGCTATTGATATCCAACTCCCAACCATTAAACACGTATTTTTCAACGCTGCGTTTTTCTTCTTGCGTGGTGCCTGCGTGCATAGAGCGGCTTAGCAAGTTACGCGCACGAATGGTTAATTCACGTGGGTTGAATGGTTTGGTGATGTAATCATCTGCACCGATTTCTAGGCCCAGAATCTTATCCACTTCATTGTCACGACCAGTCAGGAACATGAGCGCTACATCCGCTTGCTCGCGCAATTCGCGTGCTAACAGTAGGCCATTTTTACCTGGCAGGTTGATGTCCATAATCACCAAGTTGATTGGATAATCGGACAGCACTTGGTGCATCTCTTCACCATTGCTGGCCTCAAAAACAGCGTATCCCTCTGCTTCAAAAATACTCTTAAGAGTGTTACGAGTTACTTGCTCGTCTTCGACGATAAGGATCTGCGGGGTTTGCATTAGCGTTACCTAAACTTGTGAAAAAATCGTGCTAGTAGAACTCATTCTAGGCAAAAAGATTACATACCAGTTAATTACATTAACAATAAAGTAAAAAACTTATTAACCTCGACACTTTTTGTCCGCCATCCTTGGTGTAACTAGTTTGTGAGCACTCCAGTTCTCAAGAGGTTCTACTAGTCTATGGGGCGGATTCTATAATGTTAACAGCATGCTAACAACGCCAGAATGTTAATTCCAATCACTTTGTTGATTTACATCAAGAGTTAGAATGTAACAGATATTAAGAACAATAACGAGTTGTAAACTTACCAAATGATCAAGATAGACGATAGCCTCTGGCAAACCTACCAATCGGTGAAATTTTCCTTTGAAAAGCCAGCAAACTGGTCGTTTTATTGCATAATTACCGCATGGAACCCTAGGAGTATTCGCTTGTCAGATGATGAGAATTGCGTAAATAATCAACGTTTACAGCAATGCTTGATCGATTATGATTGGGTGAAAGTGAGGGTAGGAGACGCTCAATTTCACTGGTTTGAAGACAGTTTTGCGGTAGTAATGCCGCTTTCAGAAGCCCGATCGCTGGCGCAGAGATTTGCTCAAAACGCGATTTATTTTGTACAAGATGGGGAGCTTTATCTCTGTTCTTGTCTTAACGATTGCGAGCTAGATCTCGGGCCAATCCGAAATCAACAAATCTGAAAAATAAAATCATGGAGGAATGATGAGAGATATAACCCCAGATCTGTGCGATAAGTACGAATCGCAAGTAACTTTACTCAACCTACCGTTACAAAATTTTGGTCAACGCAGCGCATTTTGGGGAGAGATTGTGACTGTTCGTTGCTATCACGATAACTCAAAAGTCCGTGATGTTCTAAGCCAGAATGGTAAAGGCAAAGTATTGGTCGTTGATGGTCATGGTTCATGCCATAAGGCATTAATGGGAGATCAACTAGCCATTTTGGCCATAAAAAATGATTGGGAAGGTGTGATCATTTATGGCGCGGTGCGTGATGTGGTCGCGATGTCTGAGATGGATTTGGGAATCAAAGCGTTAGGCGCTTGTCCATTCAAAACAGAAAAACGCGGCGCTGGACAGATCAATGTGACATTAACCATGCAAAATCAGATCGTAGAACCGGGTGATTATTTGTACGCGGATTGGAATGGCATTCTGATGTCAGATGTACCGCTTGAAGTGATCTAGAAACGAAAACCGATACCGAACTCGACACCTTGCTGCCATTCTTGGTAATCCAGTGTGGCATGCAAGTCGAGATTTTCTTTCAACATTAATCGACTGGAGAGTTCTGCTGATAGCGCGTTTTCCTGAGAGTTTTTACCGCTGTTGTCCGATTTCGATAAGGATAGTGTTCGTAATGTGCTTTTAAATGAAAGCCGATCGGTAAACTGATAACGAATTCCACTGAGCCAACCATTTTCAGTGCGGTTGGTGCTGCTGTTAATGCGAGCTCCTACATACCAATCAATATCGTCAAAGAGGTTGTAAGAATAACCACTATCAATCGTCCAGCTATCAAAACCTTGGCTACTGTTATCGCTTGAAATAAATAATTTGTGTGGCGAAGCACTGTTTTCTGTGGGGAGTGCTGGCAGTGTTGCCGCCCAAGAGAGAGGAGTGATGAAGACTATCAGGAGTAACCCCAGAGTTTTCATTTTTATCCCTCATATTGCGTACTGAAATTGATTGGTAAGCTCAATTTAAGCACAAAAATAGAGAAGGAACAGGCCACCTTTTATAGCAATTTGTTATTTCGATATAAGCAGATTGTTGGTAGCACATGACCCGATTATGTGAATTGGAAAATGCATTACATAATTGTGGATTTTTCAAATAGTAGATAAAAAAATCAGATTTTCGTTGACGAATTGAACAAAAATGAGTTAAACGTATTTGCAAGCAAACACATAGATAGACAGAAATCCGTTATGTTGAATCACAGCCTAATCGTAATGACCACCATTATTACCATTACCGACACATCGCATGTTGGGGCAGGCTGCTGAGCGCAAAATTTCACAAAAAAGGCCTGTATCCCAACCGATACAGGCCTTTTTTTATACCCGCTTTTAGAGCATTTGGAGGAAGGGATGCGAGTATTAAAGTTTGGAGGTTCATCGCTGGCGGATCCGGAGCGTTTTCTACGCGCCGCTGACATCATCGCCAATAATGCCCAACAGGAAGAGGTGGCAGTAGTCCTCTCAGCTCCGGGCAAAACCACCAATAAACTGGTGGCGGTGATAGAAAGTGCGTTAGCCCGAGGTGACGCGGAACCGCAAATTGTAGAGCTGGAAAGTTCTTTTTATGCCTTGCTTGATGGCATTAAAGCCCAGTTACCGAATTTGAATGAAAGTGCTTATAAGCAGCAAGTCGACTCTTCTATGAGTCAACTACGCCAGTTTGTGCACGGCATTACCTTACTAGGGATGTGTCCAGATAATGTGAATGCTCGCATTATCAGTAAAGGTGAACGAGTTTCCATCCAATTGATGAAAGCGGTGATAGAAGCCAAAGGTTTACCTGCGAATCTGGTGGACCCTGTCCAATACCTGCTTGCCAAAGGGGATCACCTTGAAGCCATGGTCGATGTGGAAATTTCGACTCAGCGTTTTAGACAATTGCCATTACCGCAACAGCACGTCAATATCATGCCAGGCTTTACTGCGGGTAATGCGCAAGGTGAATTGGTCTGTTTAGGGCGTAACGGTTCGGATTATTCAGCCGCTGTACTGGCTGCCTGTTTACGTGCTGATTGTTGTGAAATCTGGACGGATGTGGACGGTGTGTATAACTGCGATCCACGTTTGGTTGATGATGCTCGTCTTTTGAAATCGCTTAGCTATCAAGAGGCGATGGAGCTTTCTTACTTCGGTGCATCTGTATTGCATCCTAAAACCATTGCGCCGATTGCTCAATTTCAAATCCCTTGTTTGATCAAAAACAGCTTCAATCCACAAGGTGCGGGAACCTTAATCGGCCAAGACACTGGCGAAGATAAACTTGCGATCAAAGGCATTACCACTCTGAGCAATCTCACTATGGTCAACGTTTCTGGCCCAGGAATGAAAGGCATGGTGGGGATGGCGAGCCGCGTGTTTGGCGCGATGTCAGCGGCCGATGTGTCGATTGTGCTTATCACTCAATCCTCTTCGGAATACAGCATCAGCTTCTGTATTGAAGCGCAACATAAAGCTTTGGCACAGCAAGCTCTGGTGGAAACCTTTGAACTGGAACTTAAAGATGGTCTGCTTGAGCCGGTTGAGTTTGTCGATGATGTTGCCATCATTACGCTAGTCGGTGATGGTATGCGTACGTCACGCGGTGTTGCTTCGCAATTTTTCGCTTCACTTGCTGAAGTGCACGTCAACGTAATTGCGATTGCCCAAGGTTCTTCTGAGCGTGCGATTTCTGCGGTGATTCCAGATGATAAGATTTCAGAAGCGATCAAAGCTTGTCACGAAAACCTCTTCAACTCTAAACACTTCTTGGATGTGTTTGTGGTCGGTGTTGGCGGTGTGGGCGGTGAATTGGTGGATCAAATTCAGCGTCAACAAGCTAAGCTTGCGGAAAAAGGCATCATGATGCGGGTTTGTGGCCTCGCTAACAGTAAAGGCATGCTGCTTGATAGCCAAGGCTTACCGTTGGAGCAGTGGCGCGATCGTATGGTCAATGCAGATCAAGCGTTCAGTTTAGAGAATCTAGTGGCCTTGGTGCAGCGTAATCACATTATTAACCCTGTGTTGGTGGATTGTACTTCCAGTGATGCGATTGCCAACCAGTATGCGGATTTCCTCGCCGCGGGTTTCCATGTCGTTACCCCGAATAAGAAAGCCAATACCGCTAGCATGAGTTACTACCATCAGTTGCGTAATGTGGCGCGTCATTCACGTCGTAAACTGATGTACGAAACCACGGTTGGCGCGGGTCTGCCAGTTATCGAAAACTTGCAAAACCTAATTGCAGCAGGGGATGAGCTGGAAAAGTTCAGTGGCATTCTCTCCGGCTCGCTTTCCTTTATCTTCGGCAAATTGGATGAAGGCATGACCTTGAGCCAAGCGACTCTGCTTGCTAAAGAAAAAGGTTTTACTGAACCAGATCCGCGCGATGATCTCTCTGGTATGGACGTGGCGCGTAAACTTCTCATTTTGGCACGTGAAGCTGGTTATGAATTGGAGCTGAGCGATGTGGATGTTGAACAAGCACTGCCTGCTGGCTTTGATGCATCAGGCAGTGTTGAGGAGTTCATTGCTCGTTTACCACAAGCCGATGCGGCGTTTGCTGAACGAGTGGTTCAAGCCAAAGCGCAAGGTAAAGTTCTACGCTATGTTGCGCAAATTGTGGATGGTCAGTGCCAAGTGCGGATTGTTGCGGTTGATGAAAACGATCCTATGTTCAAAGTCAAAGAAGGTGAAAACGCGCTGGCTTTCTACAGCCGTTACTATCAGCCAATCCCATTGGTATTGCGTGGTTACGGGGCGGGTTCTGAAGTGACTGCCGCAGGTGTGTTCTCAGATGTGATGCGTACACTCGGTTGGAAATTAGGGGTTTAATAGAAATGAGTTCAGGTGACATGAGTGTTGTGGTGTACGCACCCGCTTCTATCGGTAATGTCAGTGTCGGGTTTGATGTGTTGGGGGCCGCCGTGTCCCCGATTGATGGCACGTTACTTGGTGATCGAGTGAAAGTGGAAGCTGGCGCAGAGGCTTTCACACTGAAAACGGCGGGGCGATTTGTCGATAAGCTTCCCGCTAATCCGCAAGAAAACATTGTGTATGATTGCTGGCAAGTATTCGCGCGTGAGCTAGAGAAAAAATCGGTGGCACTTAAACCGCTGACTATGACGTTAGAAAAAAATATGCCGATTGGTTCAGGATTGGGCTCCAGTGCTTGCTCGATCGTAGCTGCATTGGATGCATTGAATCAGTTTCACTCCAGTCCGCTGGATGAAACTGAGCTTCTGGCTTTGATGGGAGAAATGGAAGGCAAGATCTCTGGCAGCATTCATTATGATAACGTCGCACCTTGTTATTTAGGTGGCGTGCAGTTGATGCTCGAAGAACTCGGTATCATTAGTCAATCCGTTCCTTGCTTTGATGACTGGTATTGGGTGATGGCCTATCCGGGCATCAAGGTGTCCACGGCGGAAGCACGTGCCATTTTGCCTGCACAA
>JBOFIW010000464.1:0-3618 GCA_051650365.1 Vibrio sp.
ATCCAAGATGCAGTGCAGAAAGTAGCTGAGAAAGAAGGTTATGACATCGTGATTGATACTAGCGCGATGCAATATGGTAAACCTGAGCACAATCTATCTGAGAAAGTCATTAAAGCCATTAAATAATCGAAAATTATGACCACACTAACTTTAGCCGAACTGGCCACTATCACCGGAGGGGAGTTACACGGTGATCCAACTGCACTAGTCAGTGCGGTTGCGCCTATGGATAAGGCACAGATTGGGAATGTGACATTTTTGTCTAATCCTAAATACAGTAAGCACTTAAGCGCATGCAAAGCGACAGTCATCATGGTTAAAGCCAGTGAGCGTGAACTCTGCCCGGGGAACGCTCTGGTTGTCGCTGACCCTTATGTGGCTTTTGCCAAAGTGACACAGGCGTTAGATTCCACTCCTGCTCCAGCGTACGGTATCGCTCCGAGCGCAGTAATTGCCGAAGATGCGAAGTTAGGTAACAACGTTTCGATTGGTGCCAATGCTGTGATTGAATCAGGCGTACAGCTCGGTGATAACGTGGTCGTTGGCGCTGGTTGTTTTATTGGCAAGCAGGCGCGTTTGGGGGACAACACCAAACTCTGGGCCAATGTCACTATCTATCATAAGGTAGACATTGGTTCTGACTGCTTAATTCAATCGGGCACTGTGATTGGTTCTGACGGTTTTGGTTACGCCAATGAACGTGGTGAGTGGATTAAAATCCCTCAGCTTGGTTCAGTTCGTATTGGTGATCGCGTAGAAATCGGTGCTTGCACAACCATCGATCGTGGTGCGCTAGACGATACTGTGATTGAAGATAACGTGATCATTGATAACCAAATGCAAATCGCGCATAACGTGCACATCGGATATGGTAGCGCGCTTGCGGGTGGTACCATCATTGCCGGCAGTACACATATCGGTAAGTATTGCATTATTGGTGGTGCAAGTGTACTTAACGGCCATATCGAAATTGCGGATGGTGTGACCATAACAGGCATGGGTATGGTGATGCGTAGCATTGAGGAGAAGGGGATGTACTCTTCTGGTATTCCTCTGCAAACCAACAAAGAGTGGCGTAAAACGGCAGCTCGAGTACACCGCATTGAAGATATGCATAAGCGACTGAAAGCTCTAGAAAAACAACTTGAGCAATCAGATGCCGAGCAGCCTGATAACTCACAAGCGTAATTGGCTGATACCAAAGGCTCGCATCTTGCGAGTCTTTTCGCTGTTGGGTATCCCTTATTTATTTTTACACGAACAGGATGATGACTTTGACTACTGACAAGAAAACGATGAACATCACTGAAATTCAATCGCTTCTTCCGCACCGCTATCCATTTTTGCTGATCGATCGCGTGACCGATTATGAAGAAGGTAAGTATCTGATTGGTTTGAAAAATGTTTCAGTGAACGAGCCTCAGTTTACCGGTCATTTTCCGCAGCTGCCAGTTTTTCCCGGCGTATTGATCTTAGAAGCCATGGCGCAAGCTACTGGCTTACTGGCGTTTAAAACCTTTGGTGCGCCAAAAGAAAATGAACTGTACTATTTTGCGAGTATTGATGAGGCGAAGTTTCGTAAGCCTGTTACCCCAGGCGATCAACTGATGATTGAAGTTGAGTTTCTAAAAGAGCGTCGCGGTATTGCACTGTTTAATGGTGTTGCCAAAGTCGATGGCGATGTCGTTTGCTCTGCTCAACTTAAATGCGCACGTCGAGAGTTTTAAGATGATTCACGAATCAGCACAAATTCACCCAACTTCTGTAGTGGAAGAAGGCGCCATTATTGGCGCTAACGTAAAAATTGGTCCTTTTTGCTATGTCGATAGCAAGGTTGAGATCGGTGAAGGCACCGAACTTATGTCTCATGTCGTAGTAAAAGGCCCAACCAAAATTGGTTGTTTCAACCGCATTTTCCAGTTTGCTTCGATTGGTGAAGCGTGTCAGGACCTGAAATACGCGGGTGAAGATACCCAATTGATCATTGGTGATCGCAATACCATCCGTGAAAGCGTGACCATGCACCGTGGTACGGTACAAGACAAAGGCATCACTCAGGTTGGTAGCGATAACCTATTTATGATTAACGCCCACGTTGCGCATGACTGTGTAATTGGTGATCGTTGTATTTTTGCCAACAACGCTACGTTAGCGGGGCACGTGAAAGTGGGTAACCAAGCGATTGTTGGTGGTATGTCTGCTATCCATCAGTTCTGCCATATTGGCGATCACTGTATGCTGGGTGGTGGTTCTATCGTGGTGCAAGATGTGCCACCTTACGTAATGGCGCAAGGTAACCACTGTGCACCTTTCGGTATCAACGTCGAAGGCTTAAAGCGTCGCGGCTTTGAAAAGGCTGAAATTCATGCGATTCGCCGAGCTTACAAGTCGCTGTACCGCAATGGCTTGACGCTAGAAGCGGCGAAAGCTGAAATTGCTCAAGAAGCAGAACAGTTCCCAAGTGTGAAAGTGTTCCTCGATTTTCTTGAGAAGTCAGAGCGCGGCATTATTCGTTAATGGGCATGCGCTAATTAACTTACTCCGAGCAGTGAGTTGACTGATAAATTGAAAGATCGCTGCTACTCTCAGCGATCTTTTGTATTTTTAGACTCGCTTACTGAATCGGCCGCGGTATTAGCGGCAACTTTATATAGTTTGAGCGGAGTTAAGAGCCTCTTTCAACGGTGGAGAAAATAGAGTGAACAGACCATTACGGATTGGCATAGTTGCAGGCGAGCTCTCGGGTGATACCTTGGGTGAAGGCTTTATCAAAGCGGTGCGTGCGCGTTACCCAGATGCTGAATTTGTCGGTATCGGTGGGCCAAAAATGATCGCACTCGGCTGTGAGTCTCTGTTTGATATGGAAGAACTTGCCGTTATGGGATTAGTCGAAGTGCTTGGGCGTTTGCCGCGCTTGCTGAAAGTGAAAACTGAACTGGTCAAATATTTCACCTCGAATCCGCCGGATGTGTTTGTCGGCATTGATGCCCCTGATTTTAACTTGCGCCTTGAACTGAGCCTCAAACAAGCGGGGATCAAAACGGTGCACTATGTTAGTCCATCGGTGTGGGCATGGCGACAAAATCGTATTCATGGCATTGCGGCATCGACCAATCTGGTGTTGGCTTTTCTGCCGTTTGAGAAAGCGTTTTACGACAAATTCAATGTACCTTGTGAGTTTATCGGCCATACCTTAGCGGATTCGATCCCATTAGAGTCAGATAAGTTGGCCGCTCGACAGTTACTTGGCTTAGATGAGCAGCGCCGCTGGTTAGCGGTATTGCCTGGTAGCCGTGGTGGCGAAATGAAAATGCTTGCTGAACCGTTTATCGCGACTTGCCAAAAGTTGCAGGCGCGTTATCCAGAATTGGGCTTTGTTGTCGCTTTGGTGAATGCTAAACGCCGTGCACAATTTGAAGAAGTGTGGAAGCAAGTTGCGCCAGAACTCAACTTTGTGTTGGTGGATGATACCGCACGCAACGTGATTACCGCATCCGATGTAGTCATGCTGGCTTCGGGAACCGTTGCACTGGAATGTATGTTGATTAAGCGGCCCATGGTGGTTGGTTATCGAGTGAATGCCTTTACTGCGTTTCTGGCTAAACGTCTGTTGAAAAC
>JBOFIW010000465.1:0-4424 GCA_051650365.1 Vibrio sp.
ATTCAGTCGGATATTTTTGATCATATTTACGCGGTACTGCCTGAGTTTGACCTGCGCGTCTCGCAAGCCCCCACAGGCAATGACTTTCGGGCACTGAAAGGCTAATACCGTCCTTCTACTCTAGATCAGTTGCTCTTGCCCCCCCTTCGCGAACATTGAACTTCCCCCTTCTAGGGGGAGGTTGGGAGGGGGATTTCACATCAAACCAAGCTTCCCATTCAAAGCACCGAATATCCGAGTTGAGTAAGCTCAGCCGCGAACGCTTGCTTGGCTGTGGCTTCACCGTGGATCAGGTGCACTTGCTTGGGCTTTTCAGCAATACCGGTAATAAAGCGCAGCAAATCCTCTTTATCGGCATGGGCGGAATAACCGGACATCGTATGAATATGCGCTTTAACTTCAATTTCATCGCCATCAATCCACACCGACTTCTCACCACTTTGAATTTTACGCCCAAGCGTGCCTTCGGCTTGAAATCCCGCCAAAATAAGATCGGTTCTTTCATCAGGCAGCAGCGCTTTTAAATAATCCATAATTCGCCCACCCTGGCACATTCCCGAAGCCGCCACCACAATCGCCGCCTCTCCGGTTGAGGCTAAACGGTTGACCAAACGCTCATGGGTTCGGTGATCTTCCACCGTAATACACTGCTCAAACGCCAACGGATGCCGATGCATTTGCAGCCGCGCTTTGGCTTCTCGTCCCCATAACTGCTTAAAGCGACGATAAGAACGCGTCACCCGCTGCGCCATCGGCGAATCGAGAATAATCGGCAAATTAGCATCGATTTGCTGAGAAAAGATAAGCTGCTCAATATCAAAGAGCAGCTCTTGCGTGCGCCCGACACTGAACGCCGGAATCAAAATCGCACCGCCGCCAGTCAGTGAGCGCTCAATCATCGCGCGCAGCCGCTGCCCTCGGCTCTGCACATCCTCGTGCTGCTTATCACCATAAGTGGTTTCAATAAACAGATAATCTGCCCGCTCTGGCGACTGCGGATCGGGCAACAAAGGCGTATGGCTTGGCCCCAAATCCCCCGAGAACACCACCACCTCACCATTCGGACGCCGAATTTCCACATACGCCGAGCCCAAAATATGCCCCGCAGGCTGAAAGCGCACCCAGAGCGAATCAGCACGCTTAGGCTGCACAGCAAACCACTTTTGATAATCTTGCACCCGCAGCAAACGGCGTACCTCAGTAAGTACACGCTCACTCTGCTTGGGAGACATGCCTAACTGCAGCTTTAAACCATCTTCCAGCATCAATGGCACCAGCTCCGCCGTTGCCGCCGTGCAATAAATCGGCTGCTTAAAACCCGCCGCCAATAACCAAGGCAAACGGCCAATATGGTCGATGTGCGCATGAGTTAAGATCAGAGCATCCACATGCCCCAGCGCAAACTCCACCGCCAACGGGCGTTCATCCGCCCCTTGAAACAAGCCGCAATCAATCAGCAGCGCTTGCCCATCGGCTCGCAATTCATGGCATGAACCCGTGACACTCGCCTTCCCTCCGTGATGAACCACTTCCATGTTGTTTTCCACTCCTGAGTACATTAATCAAACGATAGGATCATACCGATTTCGCACCAGCATGAATCGAAAGGATAAAAAAACCGCGGTAGAGACCGCGGTTTTTCAACTGAAATCGACACCATTAATGCACAAGCTGTTTTTCAAGCTGAGTTTGGTTATCTTGCGTACGCTGCCAGACTAAGTCACCAATACCATCTGTCGGATTAAAATCGGTCGGCGCTTCAAGCAATAGCTCTCGGATACGCTCATGGTTAAATGCATGACACGCTTTGTCTAGCTCGTTAAGATGCTGTTCAAATTCCGCTAAAGGTAAATAACGTTCATTGGCTGTCATGATTCGCTCATGAGCCGTTTTTTGAACATTATCGCCAATCAGCAGTTCTTCATAGAGCTTCTCACCGGGCCTTAACCCTGTGAACTCAATAGCAATATCCCCATAAGGATGCTGCTCATCTTTCACTTCCAGCCCAGAAAGCTGAATAAGGTTAACCGCTAGGTCAGTGATGCGTACAGGCTCACCCATATCAAGCACAAACACATCCCCACCTTTACCCATAGCTCCGGCTTGGATCACCAGCTGCGCCGCTTCAGGGATGGTCATGAAATAACGAATAATGTCTGGGTGCGTCACCGTAATTGGGCCGCCCGCCTCAATTTGACGTTTAAACAGCGGAACCACAGAACCCGATGAGCCCAAAACATTACCAAAACGCACCATACAAAAGCGAGTTCCTTTGGCTTTACGGTTTTCTTGTTCCGCAAGCGCTTGCAAACCCAGTTCGGCCATACGCTTGGTGGTTCCCATGACATTCGTCGGGCGCACAGCTTTGTCAGTGGAGATCAGAACAAACGATTCAACACCCGCTTCAATGGCCGCCTGCGCAGCGTAGTAAGTGCCAAAAACGTTATTGCGTACCCCTTCAACGACATTGTATTCAACAAGAGGTACATGTTTATAAGCAGCAGCATGATACACAGTTTGAACCTTGAAGCTTTTCATCGTTACCACAAGGCGATTAATTCTCTGTACCGATCCTAGTAGCGGGATGATTTCAACGTGCAGCCCCTCGGCTTCCATCAGTTGTTTGAGTTCTCTATCGATTTGGTATAACCCAAACTCAGAAAGCTCAAACAACACCAGTGCTTTAGGTTTTTGCCGCACAATCTGACGACAGAGCTCAGAGCCGATAGAACCGCCAGCCCCAGTCACCATGACGACCTTACCTAAGATATTCGATTCCATTAAACATTGCTGAGGTGTCACCGGATCGCGCCCCAGTAAGTCTTCAATCGCCACATCTTTCAACTGATCGATGGATGCCTTGCCTTCAACGATATCTTTCATATCAGGAACCGTAAGCACTTCCGCCGACAAGTCTATCAATGACTCGAGAATCTTCTTCCTACGCGCTCGTGAAGCACTCGGTACTGCAAGTAGCACTTGGGTAACATCGTACTTATCAACGAGGTAAACCGCTCGGCCAATATCATAGACTTGCAAACCCATTATTACGGTATTTTCAAGGGTTTTATCTTGATCGATAAACCCAACCACTTTGTAGTTTTCTGAGTTACGTAAAGCTATCGCTAGTTGGCGACCAGCAGAGCCCGCACCATAAATCAGCACGACTTTACGACCTTTGCCATTGAGCCCAGAAACCAATACACGCACAATTAGACGCGATCCACCACACAACAGGCACAAAAAAGTACCGTAGATGATAGGTAAAGATCGCGGCACTGGCGCATCAAAATGGAAAGCGGCAATAGCGACTGATGCAGCAGAAATCAGGGTACCAACACTCACCACAGCAAGAGCATGGAAAGTGAGGTAACGTAGGATAGCTCGATACAACCCAAGTCGAGTAAAACTTAGGATTGTGACAACGATAACCGTTGCAAGAAGATAAGGTATCGAGTCTGAGTGAATAATCTCAAAGTTTCCGACCCGAACCCAATAGGCACTGTAAAATGAGAAAATGATAAAAAACGCATCCACCAAAACGCTGATGATGCGCTTATTTACACGCGAAAGATTCCAGATGAAGTTTAGCCTAGCCATGTATTAGCCTTTGAATATTTCATTATTATTTTATCTCGTTGCTTCGGTTAAAACGCTCCTAATAACATCACAACTTTTCTCTATTTCTTGGGTAGTCAAAGTGGGATGGACTAAAAACATAAGGCTAGTTTCCCCCAAAATAACCGCATTCGTAAGTCGTTGAGCTGGACGCCAAGATGTGTTGTCAAACGCCTTCTCTAAGTAAATCTCAGAGCAACTACCTTGATAAGCAGGAACACCTAACATATTAATTTTTTCGATAATACGGTCACGGCTCCAATCTGCTTTCAGATGCTCAGGATTAATGAACATGTAATGTTTGTATTCAGCATGCTCAATGTAGTCTGGTACTTGAACACACCGTACAGCAGCTAAATCAGATACAGCTTGGTCAAGCTTCTTACCATTACATTGACGCTTTGTTGTCCACTCAGCCATACGCCGGAGCTGAATTCTGCCCAATACACCTTGGATCTCAGTCATACGCCAGTTAGTACCAAAGCTTTCATGTAACCAGCGAAAGCCCGGTGGGTGCTGACGATTGTATACAGCATCATAGCTTTTACCATGATCTTTGTAGGACCACATCAGCGACCAAAGCGCATGGTCATTTGTCGTCACCATGCCCCCTTCACCACCAGTAGTCATAATTTTATCTTGGCAGAAGGACCAAGCACCAATATGACCAATGGTGCCGACACTGCGGCCTTTGTATCTCGCACCATGTGCTTGGGCGCAATCTTCAATCACATAAAAACCGCGCTCAACGGCGAGCGCCATGATCGCATCCATTTCCGCAGGCATACCAGCTAAATGAACCACAA
>JBOFIW010000466.1:0-5383 GCA_051650365.1 Vibrio sp.
ACTAACTTGCCTGTTACGGCAGCGAAGATTGGTGATCCGGCTGAGGAGTCGTGCGAGCTGACTTGTAAGTGGGCAGGCATCACAGGCAACGATATTGACGTGCGCGTGAACTATTACGATGGCGAAGTGCTGCCAAGTGGCGTAACCCTTACCATCAGCCCCATGGCCGCAGGTGCAGGTACGCCAGACATGACGGACGTTATCGCTGCGATCCCTGACGAATGGTACAACCACATCAGCATGCCGTTTAACGACACGGCCAGCCTTAACGCTTTGCGTGATGAGCTGACCACGCGTTGGGGCCCACTCAAGATGATGGAAGCGATCGCCTATACCGCTTACCGTGGCACGTTTGCGGAAACGGGGGCTTTTGGTCAAGCGCGTAACGACTTCTTGTTTACCTGCATGGGTACAAACAAAGCACCGCATTCCCCATCGGAATGGGCGGCGGCTTACTGCGGCCAAGCGTCTTACTCTCTGGCGATTGACCCAGCACGCCCACTGCAAACGTTAGTGATGAAAGGCATTTTGCCTCCTGCAAAATCAGAGCGCTGGCCTCAGCTTCCTGATCGCAACCTGCTGCTTGGTGATGGCATTGCGACTTACATGGTCACAGCGGGTGAAGAAGTCGCGATTGAGCGTGAAGTCTCGCTCTATAAAAAGAACAGCTTCGGCGATCCTGACCCAAGTTATATGGATATCACCACCCCTGCGACCTTGGGCTATCTGCGCTACTCGCTCAAGGTGATGGTCACGAACCGTTACCCACGCCATAAACTGGCGAATGATGATGTGCTCGATACGTTAGATCCAGGTCAGCCAGTGGTGACACCAAAGCTAATGCGTCAGGCGATTATTGACCTTGCCACCACGGATTGGGTGCCAAAAGGTTTGATGGAAGACTTGGCAGGCTTTAAAGAAACGCTGAGCGTGTTCCGTGATGGCAGTGATGTGAACCGCCTGAACTGCATCTTTAAACCGGACTTGGTGAACCAGCTACGTGTGTTCGCTGCCGTTGAACAATTCAAGCTTTAGTGGAGTAAACAATCATGGCAAATGTGCTGGGTGAAGTGGTTATCCGTTCAAACGGTAAACAACTGAAAACGAAAAAAGGCTCAACCCTCAATCCGGGCGGCTTCAACTATACGGATCACATGGGGCCGGGTCGCTCTTGGGGATCATCTCGCGAGTTCGTTACGCCAACGATTCAGGTCGTTATTGCGGCAGCGGAAGATGTTGATGTGCTGGAAATCAACGCCATTCGCAACGCGACCCTAACGTGGGAAGGCGACAACGGCATTGACTACATGATGACGGGCTGCTCACCGCAAGCGCCATTCACAGTTAGCGACTCTGGTGAAATCACCGGAACCTTCCGTGGTGAGAAGGTGGAGCGCATCTAATGGCGATCATGACGTTCAATCTCGAACATGGCTTTAAGGTGGGTGAAAACACCCACTTTGAAGTGGGGCTGCGTGAACTTTCCGCCGCTGATATTTATCAAGCCCAACTGGAATCGGAGCATGTGAAGTTAATTGGCAATCGACCTTTTGCTTACACAAGTAACGTTGAGATGGGGATGCGGCTGCTCTGTCGTCAGGTAGAGTTTATTGGTGCTATTAATGGCCCATTTGAGCCGAAAGAGTTGCTTAAGCTTCATACCGATGATTTCAACATTCTTCAAAAAAAAGCTAGTGAGCTAGATAGTTTAATGCTCCCTGATGAAGTGATGAATGAGGTATCTAGTCGGGGGGAGGATTGAGCAGCTCATTGCTCCATCAAGAAGGCTGCTATTCAATTTAAGCAGCCGATTTTCTATTAATGAGCTGCAAGATTTGCCACTCCGGAAACTTATAGAAATGTCCGTCAATTTAAGAGATAGCTAAAATGGCAAATAAACTCACCACTGAAATTATCCTCAACTTAGCTGGCAACCTTTCACAAAAAGCAAAGCAATATGGAAATCAAATCGGTGCTTTAGCTTCTACGACTAATAAGTCTTTTGCCATGATAAGTTCATCCGCTATTGCTGCTAGTAAAGGTATTGATACGTGGGGAAATAGAACTCTGCTCGGTGTAGGTGCTGTATCTATTGCGTTTGAACGGACATTTGTTAAAACCGCTGCTCAGTTTGAGCGATACCAAATCATGTTAAATAAGCTTCAGGGCTCTGAAGAGGCAGGAACTAAAGCAATGGCGTGGATTGAGCAATTTACTCAAGATACGCCTTACGGTGTGAATGAAGTTACTAATGCTTTTGTCCGCTTAAAGGCTTTTGGGCTTGATCCTATGGATGGAACGATGCAGGCCATTGCAGATCAAGCGGCAATGATGGGTGGCACTGCTGAAACTGTTGACGGCATTGCTCTGGCTCTTGGTCAGGCGTGGACGAAAGGTAAACTGCAAGGCGAAGAAGCATTGCAGTTGTTGGAGCGTGGTGTGCCAGTTTGGGATTACTTGGTTCAGGCGAGTAAAGACCTTGGTAAAAATAACGGCATTGGTTATACAGCTGCTCAATTGCAGGATATGGCAAGTAAAGGTCAGCTGACTCGTGAAGTAATTAGTGATTTGATTACCTATATGGGTAAGGCTTCAGAAGGTGCAGCTAGAGACCAAATGAACACTTGGAATGGCATGATCTCTAACATGGGTGATCATTGGACTATATTCCAGAAAGATGTCATGGATAGCGGCGCATTTAATGTTCTAAAGAAAGAGCTTGGTGATTTTCTCGCTCAATTGGATGAAATGAAAAAATCAGGTGAGTATGACGATTTTGTGCAAAAGGTCGGTCAGAATCTCGTTGATACATTTGAAGCCGCCGCCGATGCTATTCGCGTTGTAAAAGATGTCGGCGAGGATTTACTTCCGATTCTTAGAACTGTAGGCACTGTTACTTCCAGCATTGCCGATGCGGTTGGCGGTTATGATCAGCTCGCTAAAATACTCCTCTCTATTTACATGGTGAATAAGGCGCTAAGAATAAGCGCTCCTTTGCTACGTAGTGTCGGTAAAGCTTTTGGTGGCAAAGAAGGCTCAGGTGTTGCTGGTTCAATGGCGACATTAGGCGCAATGCCTGTTTTTGTCGTTAATATGCCAGCAGGAATGGGTTTAGAAGGTGCAACAAAGAAAGGCCCTGTGGCCGCATCAACAAAATCAGGAAAAGTAATCAACGCCGCTAAGACTGCGGCTGGTGTTGCGCTGCCTGCCTATCTTGCTTATGAGGCAAGCAGTGTTAGCTCGTCAATGATTGACAGTTTGTTGGGTGAATCAATCCCCGGTTATAGAGAGCTTGACGCAAAATTCACAACCAAAATGAAGGCTTTTTTTGGTGATAAAGAAGCGCAAGAGCAGGACGTAAAATATTACGGTGCAGACCCTAGCAAATACACTGTAAAACCTATGACTCCACCGTCTTATATGGTTGGAGGTTATGGAGGTCAGGGTAGCTATTTGGGAAATAGTTACATGGCAGGCCAAACGGGTGGCGAGATGAAATTAAAAGTGGAAGTGTCTGATGACCGCGTAAAAGTCACGCCTACTTACCTGCCGAAAGGTTTCACCATTGACCCAGATATGGGCGCAAATTAAAGGGGCAATAAATGGCATTTGAAGATCGTTTAACAGCCTCATTTCGTGGGGTTGAATTTCTACTCGAAGAGGCAGAAGGCAACAGCGGACGCCGTGCTATTCCCCACGCTTACCCAAAGCGTGAAAGTGGCTGGACAGAAGACAACGGCAAGGTGCTCACTAATGAGCGCATCACAGGCCGCTTGGTGGGTGATGATTATGTTCAGCAGCTTTCTGCATTACTCGAAGCACTCAACCAAGTTGGCCCAGGTGAATTGATTCACCCATGGTTTGGCGTGCGCAAAGTTCAAGTTGGTCCTGTCTCTCATCGCTTGGTTAATCGCGTTGATGGGACGGCAACAGTAAGTTTTGAAGTGTTCGAGGTCGGTGAAAACCTCTTTCCAAGCAGCGCGCTGGATACAGCCAAGAAGCTCGAACAAGAAGCCAGTAACGCCCAACAAGCGGCTGAGCAAGCATTTGAAAAAGCCTATGACCCATCCGCTATCGAAGGCATTGGCGATATGGTTGACCAGTTCCTTGATGATTTGGATGAGTTTACCCGTGGTCTGTCCTCGTTGCCTAGTGAGCTAAGAGAGTGGACTGATCGCTTACAACGCGCCAAGGATTCGGTTGGTAAGCTGCTAGCGTATCCAGGAGAACTTGCGCGTGAAGTGATGGGGCTGCTTGAAGATGTGAAAAGCGTAGTCAAAGACCCTATTCGCTCTCTCGATGTGTACAACAACGTTGAGCAGCGCTGGGAAGGTATGCGCGCGGAGCTGGCCGTGACGGGTGGTTTGTCTCGATCTATCGTTAGTGAAGATGGCCGAGCCAGTTCGGTGCCTGGCATTGCTAACCCGCAAAAAGAAGCCGCCGTGCTTTCCAATGCAGAATCATTCAAAAACTTGGCGCTGCGTTCGGCAGCAGTCGGCAAAGCCTCGGCCATTTCACAGTCAGATTACACCTATTCACTGATTGATCAGGTGGAAGTGATTGCCTCTCTTACTGGCTCTGAGCGCAATGCCATCTTCACGGGTCAGCAGCTAAAGGCGATCGGCTATCAGCTTGCGGCACGCTTGGCTGAGCTGGCAGCGGATGCGGTTGAAGCGGGTGATTCCACATTATGGCGATCATTGCGTGCGCTTCGTCAGGCCTTGCTACTCGATACGCGTGATCGGGCGGAAAAGCTACCGCAGTTAAGCGTCTACCAACCAACCACTACTGTCCCAGTAGCACTGGTTGCATGGCGTGAAGCGGGCGATACCGAATACCGCAATGCCATCGTGCGCCGTAATGGCTTTGCCAATCCGGCCTTTATTTTGCCAAGCCAAAACGTGGAGGTGATCAGTGAGTGATGTTGTCACCCTCCGCGCAGGCGGCAATCTGTATCAAGGTTGGACGAAAATCAGCGTGACTCGCTCGCTTGAGGCGATGTCAGGCGCGTTTGATTTGGAGCTGACTCACAAGTGGCAAGGTTCATCCGATCGTTACCGCGCTTTCATGGAGCCAATCCAACAAGGCGCGGAATGCATTGTGGAGATTGGAGGAGACCGAGTGATCACCGGTTATGTGGATGACTGGGTGCCAAGCTATGACGATAAGCAAGTGATTATCTCTGTCTCTGGTCGAGATAAAACCTCAGACCTGATCGATTGCTCAATCGTCTATCCTTCAGGCCAATTCGCTAATCAGGATTTGACGCAAATTGCGCGCACCGTTTGTCAGCCATTCGGCATCAAAGTCATCGTCAATACGGATGTTGGCGCGCCATTCCAGCGCATTCAAATTGAGCAAGGTGAAACACCTTATGAGCTGC
>JBOFIW010000467.1:0-7112 GCA_051650365.1 Vibrio sp.
TATTTATCTGGGAGGAAATCAAATCACCCAATGGCCTACCAAGCTCACTCTCGGTGGTGCAGTCGCACGCTAAAGTTCTCCTTGCCATTTTCATAAGATAAAAGAAGAGGAGCCGCAGCTCCTCTTTTCAACAATGAAAGCAAACCTTCACATTAATGATGGTTACGAACCGGATTCGCGTACGCATCTAACAAGTAAGTATGTGCCGCTTCAGGTAACTGAGCCAGTTTCGTTTTTAATACTGCACGAACCTCTTGACCGATGTCAGAATCATCTTGCCCTGCCGCTAAGCGGTTGATCGGGTACAGCACATAATTTTGGTGGATCTGTCTATCAATCTCTTGCGCTAGCGCTTCTGGTGTCTCGAACGGTTGCGTAATCACATCACCAAAAGCCACATGCACACGACCTTTATCACCCACAATGCCTTGAATGATGCTTTCGATATCTTCGAACTCACCTTTTTCATAGCGACCTTGGGTGGCTTTCTCGTACAGCTCTAACGCTTTAGCAATGTCACAAGGATCATTCTCATACGAGATCGACACAGGCACTAAGTTGAGTGAGCGAACATAATCGGCAAATTCAATTTTCTGCCGACGCCCTTCAACATGGAACATTTTCAAAATCGCCGGATCGGTTTGATCGTTACCGTCTTTCGCACGTCCTTCTTTTTGAGCAATCCAAATAGAATGCCCCGTATCCAGTGAATGCTTGATGTAAGCCGACAGTGTGCCGAGTGCTTTCATCATTTCACGCGGGCCTTTCGCCGAACGCTTCACAATAAAGCTCTTATTCAAACGCATCAGTTCTGTCGCACAAGGCTTTTTCAGCAAATTATCGCCAATCGCAATGCGCACGGTACGGTGGCCTGCCATATGTAACCCGTAGTTAACCAATGCAGGATCCATCGCGATATCACGGTGGTTACAAATAAATAAGTAGGCCTGTTCTTTATCCAACTTATCCAAACCACTGTAAGTCACACCTTGGGTGGTTTGTTCTAGCGTTTGGTCTAGATATTTTTTCACCTCAAGCTGAATGGTTTCTACGCTGTCCAGCTTCGCCCATTTACGCTTCAGGTAAATTTTAACGAGCGGCGCCATCAACGTACGTAGCCATGGGGCATGGTGTTTGAAACGATGTTGTAAAATTGCAGAAATAAACTCTTGGTCATTGATCAAACGAGAGAGCGCTGCGGGTATCTCGTCATCATTGTAAGGACGAATATCAATATAAGGATCAGTTGTTGAAGTCATAGGTTTGTACATCAGATAAAAAGCTGGCCCATTCTACGCATAGTTAGCCATGCTATCAGCAAGGATGTCTAAGGTCAGACCAGATTTATGTGTTCCAAAATAACGGGAATTGGCTTTTTATGCGATAAGCGTTAATCTTAGCGCCCTTAAAATTCCCGAGGCATCTTATGAACTACGCTATTCAGTCTGAAACGCGCCATTACCCCTACCTTGAGGTTACGGCTCGTAAACGCTCGCTAAAACACAGTCTGATCCGCGTTGAACAAGGTTTAGTACTCTGTAGACTCGGGAAACATGAGTATGCCGTGGAACGCGGACAAACGCTTTGGATTCCTTTCGACTGCTTGTGTGGCCTCACATTTTTTCCCGATACGCAGATCACTCGCGTCGATTTTTCACTACGCTTGAATGTGCGCTTCCCGCACAATGCCGGCTTTATCAAATTATCTGAACTGGCCCATGCACTGCTTAATCGCCTACAAGGCTGTGAGCGAGACCACTCTGCTTTTGCCCATTTAACCCAATTGTTGATACTAGATATCGTTACCTGCGATCCGAAACTCAAAACTTCACCGTTCAGCCAAATATTGCAAGGTTGGCAACCAGAATCCCATGCCAATGTGAATAAAGAACAACATGTAGTTTTGCTAGTACGTGAAGCGCTCAAACGCTCTCAATCTGGAGCTCAAACACAGAGCATTATTGATCAGCTCTTTTCTGGTAATGGCACACAATTTCATCAGCTTTGCTCACTAATCTTAGGCCGAACAATATAAACATTGGATTGAATAAAAAACACTCCAATACAATCAAATCATTATCACAAACTCCACATAAAAGTGTGATCATCCACTGGCTGAAATTCAGAAAAATAACTATAAAGTTATTAATAATAACCCTATCATTATTGAAAGGAATCGAGATGAAATTCAGCCATAAAATTGTTGCTGCCTCGTCTGTACTTCTGCTTGCCACCGTTGCATTACTATCTGGAAGTCAATACTTTAAAGTTCGCAATGAAATTCGGAGTATGGTCTCTGATAGCGTCGATGAAATTGTGGATGGTGTGAGCAAAACCACCGCAGAGGTCATCAACGGCAGAAAGAGCATTGCTCAATACGCTACAAGTATGATTGAGAGCAACCCTGATGCGGATAATGTACGCACTATTATTAGCCAACCTATAGTCAAAAATACCTTCCTCTTAGCGGGTTTGGGGTTAGAAAAAGATGGTTCCCATATCGGCAATGATCCGACTTGGGATCCAGGCCCAACATGGGATCCTCGTGTTCGCCCATGGTATAAAGATGCTAAAAATGCAGGTCAGCTTGTCATTACTGCACCTTATCCCGATTCTGCATCAGGAGAAATTTTAGTTTCCATCGCCGCACCAGTGAAAGACAAAAGCGGCCAATTTCTCGGCTCCATTTTTTACGATGTCAGCTTGGCGGAACTTGCTCAACTCGTTAATGAAGTTAAATTGTTCAATGCGGGTTATGTGTTTATTGTGGCTGAAGATGGCACCACTATTGCTCACCCCAAAAAAGAGTACAACGGCAAGCCAATGTCGGAATTCTTAGGTGAAAGCAAAATCAATGCGGATACACATCAAGTCTTCATCAATGACAAACCTTATGCAGTTAGCTTTTCAGATGTTGAGGGTGAAAACTGGTACGTTGGCGTCGTGATCGATGAAGAAATCGCTTACGCTGCGCTAACTGAGCTCAAACACAGCACCCTCATTTTTACGGCTCTCGCCTTAGTCATCAGCACGATTGTGTTGCTGTTTGTCATTCGTGTCTTGATGCGCCCACTGGATATACTCAATGATGCGATTCAAAACGTCGCGTCTGGTGAAGGTGATTTAACCCAGCGTCTAAACACCAATACCGACGAAGAATTTGCGAAGCTCGCTAAAGGTTTCAATATCTTTACGGAAACTCTGCAAAAGCAGTTGATTCAATCAAAAGCGATTGGTGAAGAGATACTTCGTGGTTCTGAAACCACTTCAACCAGCCTTGAACAATCGGCAGAAGCTATGCGATCTCAACTGCATGAGTTGGAACAGCTCGCCACAGCAATGCATGAAATGGCGACGACCTCTGCAGATGTTGCCAATAATGCACAAGGTGCAGCATCAGCCGCTAAAGTGGCTGATGATGCGGCAGCTTCCGGTACTGATGTTGTCACCAAAACCACCAAAGCGATTGATACCCTTTCAGCAACCATTGATGCCGCAGTATCGGATGTAAAAGTGCTGGAAAGTGCCACCGCGAACATCGAAACCGTATTGAAAGTAATCAATGATATTGCTGACCAAACTAATCTTCTTGCTCTGAATGCTGCCATTGAAGCCGCACGTGCTGGTGAATCTGGTCGAGGTTTTGCCGTAGTTGCCGATGAGGTGCGTACACTGGCACAACGCACTCAACAATCGACCACCGAAATTCGAAGCATGATTGAGAAGCTGCAATCTGGTGCCAGCGCAGTTGCTGTCGCAATGGGTCACAGCAAAGATACGGCTACCAATGCGGTGATTCAGGCACAAGGAGCCAATGAAGCGTTAGAGAAAATTCGTCATGCGATTCAACAAATCAGTGATATGAACATTCAAATCGCTTCTGCCGCGGAAGAGCAAAGTTTGGTTGCCGAAGAGATCAACAACAACACGGTGAAAATTAAAGATCTGTCTGATCAGGTAGCAAGTTCAGCCGATGAAGCCAATATCGCGATGCAAGTTCAAACAGAAAACATCCGTGAACAAGATGCGATCTTGAATAAATTCAAAGTGTAATCCTAGCCCAAACACAAAAACCTCCCATCGGGAGGTTTTTTTATGTGTTCAAACAACAGCAATTAAAACTCGATATCGACATCGGTATCTGGCATCGCACAGCACGCTAAAGCCATTCCCATCGCTCGTTCATGAACCGCTAAAGCAGGGACGTTAGGTTGCTGAACAAGGCCAGATTTCACGGTCACTTTACACGCACCACAAATACCTGCACGGCAGCTATTGGGTATTTTCACACCCGCAGCTTCAGCGTGTTCCAGCAAGGTTTTCTGATTATCCGCAGAAACTTGAATGCCATTGAAACTGAGTTTCACATTTTTCCTCTCTCGCGGTGCCGCGTTCACCACACCGAAAGCTTCCTGATGATAAGCTGATTCGGCTACCCCCTGTTTGAGCAGCAAATTCTTAGCTTTTTGCATAAAGCCATCAGGGCCACACACAAATACTTGGCGAGAGAGAAGGTCCGGAATGCGCTTAATGTGCGACAAGGCCAAACGATCACGCTCACCTTGCCACTGCGGCGAAGGTTGGGTTAACGCATAGATGAGCGTCAGCCCAGCATGTTGTTTTGCCAAGGCATCCAGCTCCGCTCGGCAAGGAATGTCTTGCTCACTTCGGCATTGATGATAAAACACCACATCATCCACTTGGTTATGGTCAGCCAGATAACGCAGCATAGACAACATTGGCGTAACACCACTGCCCGCAGAAAGCAGCAGTAAAGGTTGTGGCGCTGTGGTATCCAGATGGAAATGACCCGCCGGATGCTGCGCGGTCAAGGTCGTGCCAATCTGCAAACTCTCTTGTAACCAGTTAGAGACTCGTCCCCCATCAATGCGTTTTACCGAAATCGCCAAACGTCCCGGACGCGATGGGCTAGAGGAAAGCGTGTAGTAACGCTGCACAGGCTCGCCATCAATCACCATTTCAATCGGCAGATGTTGCCCCGGCAGATACTGAGGTGCGATGCCTTTGGCTGACTCTAGCCAGAAGGTCACAAAATCGCGGGCAATTTCTTCGCGCTCAACACACGTCAGTGTGAAGTGGCTGATACCTTGGTCTGGGTAAACTTCTTTCTCTTTGTATTCCAACACTTCAATCGGATCGCCCGCTCGAATCATCCCTTCATTCTTGGCAACCAAGTTTTGCCCGAAGAACACGCCACCGCGCTCATTAGCACGAAATTGTGCGAGAGTACGCAGCGGCTCTTTGGTTGGCCTAAACGCTCCTTTCTTCACTTCAACCGTGGTTAAAATACAGCGTTCACAAGGTTTGACGGCTTCAAATTCCACTTCACCGATACGGATACGTTTCCAACTGTCTTCGGCAAAGGGCTCTGTCCCAGAAACGACTAAATTGGTACGAAATTGATCCATCGAATGAAACTCAGGGCTGCGCCGATTTAGCTCATCCAACGACGCTTGGCTGATCACCAGCATCGGATATCCATCCGCAAAGCTGACATTGTGACCCACTTTTTCACGCACACGATTGGATTGCTCGCCGCTGTATAAGAGCTCGACACGAATCCCCAATACCGTACTAAACCAATCGTCTGCTTCATCGGTGGTGGTATACGCAGTGAAATTATCCGCCCACACTTGCGCGGGTACCGGCTGCAACTTGAAATCTGCATAACGGATGGTGAGAGAGGGATGACCTTGTGCTGAAAACAGCACACCGCCATGACGCAGCGCGGTTTTGATCAGCACCATTTGTGGAAATTTACGCGCCGTCACCATGCTTCCGTCAGACAGTGCCAACATAAAGCGGCGATCAAAGGTTAAACCTTGCTTTTCCACCCAAGCGGACGACAGCGCCAACCCTCCTAATGATTTGACCGGAAAGACATTGATTTGAGATAAGTGTCCCGTCGACATGGTGCTTCCTTTGGCTGTTGTCATTTGCGCAACATCATAGAACAAATCATCACCTCAGACTAACAAGTTGTTACAGCGAGTAATTTTTCCCTTCACAATAATTAAGTGGCTAACCGGCTGAAATTAAATAAAGGGTGAAATGGATTACACTTTCCACTATCATCCTGTCGCCTAAGCGGAAGCGTTTGCGCAACGCTTTAGGCTCCAATCATTTCATGCATTCATGGTGGGAGCACTCAATGACAACACTGACGATTACACGCCCAGACGACTGGCACGTTCACCTTCGCGATGGCGATGTACTTGCCGATACCGTACGCGACATCAGCCGTTATAACGGCCGCGCACTGATCATGCCGAATACTGTTCCCCCTGTAACCACTACCGAAATGGCCTTAGCCTATCGTGAACGCATTATGGCCGCTCAGCCACAAGCGCACTTTGAACCTTTGATGGCGCTTTACCTCACCGATAACACTTCACCTGAAGAAATTCGCAAAGCCAAAGCGTCCGGTAAAGTCGTTGCCGCCAAGCTTTACCCAGCCGGTGCGACCACCAACTCGGATTCAGGCGTCACTTCAGCCAAAAACATTTACCCCGTTTTGCAAGCGATGCAGGAAGTCGGCATGTTGCTGTTGGTGCACGGTGAAGTCACCACGCACGAAGTCGATATTTTTGACCGTGAAAAGACCTTCCTAGATACCGTGCTTGCGCCGATCGTGAATGACTTCCCGCAACTGAAAATTGTGCTTGAGCACATCACCACCGCCGATGCAGTGACCTTTGTGCAACAAGCAGGCGATAACGTTGCGGCGACCATTACTGCTCACCATTTGCTGTTTAACCGCAACCACATGCTGGTGGGTGGTATTCGCCCACATTTCTACTGTTTGCCGATTCTAAAGCGTGCGACTCACCAACATGCGTTAGTGGCAGCGGCAACCTCAGGCAGCAAAAAATTCTTCCTCGGCACTGACTCTGCCCCGCACGCCAAAGGCCGTAAAGAAGCCGCTTGTGGCTGCGCAGGTTCTTACACGGCACATGCTGCTCTTGAACTGTATGCAGAAGTGTTTGAAAAAGAAGGTAAGCTTGAAAATCTGGAAGCGTTCGCTAGCTTTAATGGCCCTGATTTCTACGGTCTACCTCGTAACCAAGAGACCGTCACGCTCACCAAGCAAG
>JBOFIW010000468.1:0-2132 GCA_051650365.1 Vibrio sp.
TTCAATTGCTAACTTAAAAGCTGTGTATGAGATTGCTCAGCGTTATGAAATCCCTGTCATCATAGATTCCGCTCGCTTTGCCGAAAACGCGTATTTTATTCAGCAACGTGAATGTGGCTACCGCAGCTGGAGCATTGAAAAGATCACTCGTGAGGCCTACAAATACGCCGATGGGTTAGCGATGTCTGCCAAAAAAGACGCCATGGTGCAAATGGGCGGCTTACTCTGTTTTAAAGACGAAAGCTTCTTTGATGTGTATACCGAATGTCGAACCCTGTGTGTGGTACAAGAAGGCTTCCCAACCTATGGCGGCTTAGAAGGCGGTGCGATGGAGCGTTTAGCTGTCGGGCTGTACGATGGTATGCGCCAAGATTGGCTCGCTTATCGAATTAACCAAGTGGAATATTTGGTTAACGGCTTAGAATCCATCGGCATCGTTTGCCAACAAGCAGGCGGCCACGCTGCATTTGTGGATGCAGGTAAGCTGCTGCCACACATTCCTGCGGATCAATTCCCTGCACATGCTTTGGCTTGTGAACTCTATAAAGTTGCTGGGATTCGTGCCGTAGAAATTGGATCTTTACTGCTTGGCCGTGACCCAGCAACGGGCAAACAACACCCTTGCCCTGCTGAGTTGCTACGCTTAACCATACCTCGCGCCACCTATACCCAAACGCATATGGATTTCATCATCGAAGCCTTTGAAAAAGTGAAAGCCAATGCCCGTAACGTCAAAGGATTGGAATTTACTTACGAGCCACCCGTGCTACGCCACTTCACCGCTCGTTTAAAAGAAAAAGCCGAGTAAGACCTCAAAAAAAGCGCAGCCTGCATAGGCTGCCTTTTTTTGGCCTGAGAAAGATAACTACAAAATCAACAATAACGTGAAACCCAAGGATTTTATCATGTCGAAACAACCCTCTCTGTTTGGGGGAGCCTGCATTATTGCTAGCGTCTGCGTAGGTGCTGGTATGCTTGGACTCCCCAGTGCAGGTGCCGGAGCATGGACTCTCTGGTCTATGCTGGCGCTCACTTTAACCATGGCTGTCATGACCCTTTCGGGCTGGATGCTGCTTGAAGCCTTTAAGCACTATGATCTTCGAGTCTCGTTTAATACCGTGACCAAGGATATGCTGGGCAGCCATATCAACCGGTTCAACAACCTCACCGTCTACTTTGTTGGCGGAATTTTGCTGTACGCCTATATCACCTCATCCGGCCTAATTTTGCAGGATCTTCTAAACATCAACAGCAAACTCGCTTCGGTGCTTTTTGTGGCGATATTTTCAGCCTTCGTCTGGCATTCAACTCATGCGGTGGATCGTATTTCCGTTGTGTTGATCGTGTTTATGGTACTGAGCTTTGTTTTTGGTGTGTCTGGATTAGCCGTCAATATAAAAACCTCCATTCTATTTGACACTCTTAACCAAAGCGGTGAATACGCTCCTTATGCCATGGCTATGCTACCTGTCGCACTGACGTCTTTTGGTTATCACCACTCCGTTTCATCTATGCGCTCTTATTACGGTGAGGAGCGTAAAGCCAAGTACGCCATTTTAGGGGGAACGGTGATTGCTCTAAGCCTTTATGCCCTCTGGCTATTCAGTATTTTTGGTAATTTACCACGTACTGATTTTGCCCCTGTCATACAACAAGGGGGGAATGTAGACGCTCTCTTAAAAGCACTCAGTTCAGTAATTGAGTCTGAAAAAGTCTCACAAGCCATTAACGCCTTTTCGATGGCAGCTATCTTGTCTTCCTTTATCGGAGTTGGTTTAGGGGTATTTGATTTTCTTGCGGATCTATTCCAATTCAGTAACTGCAAACAAGGCCGAACCAAAACTTGGCTAGTCACTTTTTTACCGCCGCTCATTCTCTCTTTGCTGTTCCCTTTCGGCTTCATTATTGCGATTGGTTACGCAGGCGCGGCTGCAACCATTTGGGCGTGTATTATTCCTGTACTCCTCGTTCGTAAATCACGTTCTCTAATCAATGGCTCTCAGGGGTTTGTGGTACCAGGTGGCAATACTGCACTCGGACTTGTATTGATTTTTGGTGTACTTACTGCTGTTTTCCATATGATGGCGATGGCTAATTTGTTGCCAATTTTTGCTGGGTAAAATGATACCCCC
>JBOFIW010000469.1:0-3189 GCA_051650365.1 Vibrio sp.
AAAGCCCAGCAATATGGGGAAGATCGCGCAGAATTTCGCTACTTAGCAACACAAACGCTGACGGTTTACAGTAAACAAGTCGAGCAAGTACGAAACATCATCAGTGAAATTGGTCAGTTGGGTAAACAAGGCATTGTATTTAATCAAGATCCCTATAACAACCGAGTTGAATTCAGTTTTACAGGGCTTAATGACATCAAGCCAGATATGATCGAGGAAGCGACAAAACAAGCTCGTGAAGTGGCTTTGAAATTCGCCAAAGATTCGCAAAGTACCTTAGGCAAGATAAAAACCGCCTCACAAGGTCAGTTTTCTATCTCTAATCGTGATAACAATACTCCGTACATTAAAAATGTGCGCGTAGTGACTACGGTTGAATATTACTTATCGGACTGATTGACGGGATAGAGTGGTATCTGCATATAAGTGAGAAAAACATACTGACAACTTATTACTCGAAAACCAAGAAACGTCTTTTAAACAGTGTGTTAAAAGTAAAAAGGGGTGTGGTTTACACCACACCCCTTTTAGAATCTGTCTGAGCTAATTACAGCGCAGTTACTTGAGCAGCTTGTGGGCCTTTTTTGCCTTGCTCAACAGTGAAGCTTACACGCTGACCTTCAGCCAGAGTTTTGAAGCCTTCAGAAACGATAGACTTGAAGTGTACAAACACGTCTTGGCCGCCGTTGTCTTGAGAGATGAAACCAAAACCTTTAGTTTCGTTGAACCATTTTACTGAACCAGTCATTTTCTGAGACATAGTAACCTCTAATATAAATTTGCTATGGGTTTGTTTGGCTGATAACGAAAGCTATTGAATGGTATATCAAGACAAAGTTGACGCAGGTTTAACGAGAAATCGATAACGATCTGAGATTGAACTTTCACTGAATTTAACATTAACAACTCTTACCTAAGAGCCGAGGTAAACTATACACGTATTTTTCCGAAACGCTACACTTATTTGTGATATTTGCTAAGGAGTAATAAATCCGTCTATTAATGCTGCAGCTCCCCCTTTAAACAGCTGATATTTTCAACAACTGCCCCAATAACCCTATTCCGCCCTTGGCTCTTAGCGCAATACAAAGCTTTATCCGCTTCAGCATACAGTTGGTCAAATTGGATCTCTCGTGGCTTATAACGTGATACCGCATAGCCAATAGATACCGTTAAAACTTCACCACTAGGATTCTCACAGTGCTCGATGCCTTCTGCTTCAATGCTATGGCGAATACTCTCAGCGAGCGAGCGAATTTCTTCGGCGCTATGGTTTGCAACCAGCAATAGAAACTCTTCCCCACCGATACGGCAGAAAAGCTCATGCTCAGACTGTGCGTGCAGACTCAAGATATTGCCAATCCGCATTAAGGCAATATCACCTTCTAGATGCCCGTAACTGTTATTGAACAATCCAAAATGGTCGATATCCACTAGAATCACACCATAGTTCACCACTTCTTTAATTGTTTGTTCGCACGTCTGTTCAAGTAGATGCTCTAACATACGGCGATTACCAAGCCGTGTGAGAGGATCTAACTTCGCTATCAAATCGAGTTTTTCATTCGCTTTTTGTAAATCACGAGTGCGATTACGCACTTCGAGTTCCAAGGTTTCATTAAGCACAGAAATCGCTTCTTGTGCTTTCGCTCGCATCAATACTTCGGTAAGGTTTGAAGCGAACATGCGGATCACTTCGCGCAGTTGTGAAGTCAATGGAGAACGCCGGTTCAAATTATCAGCAGCGATAAAGGCGATTGGGGTACCTTTGTCTGTCAACATAGTCATGGCAGTCCAACCATAACCAACAATTTTACAATCGTGATAGATGGGAACCCCTTCTTTGAAGACCACTTCATTAGGGTAAAGTTTGGCCAGATCGACAATATCATTCTCATGTGTCGAACCTCGAAAGTAAGATTCATCGACAATATTACCTTGAATATCTGTACCCCAAGTACCTTGGATGTATGAGCAATTTTCATCCGTTAAAAATACCGCCATACGATCAATTCCCATTCGATTAATGGCAAAACTGACAGCGGATTTACATACCTCACTAACGGTCATACAACGCGATAGCTCTACCATACTGGCATGCAACATACGGACATTCTGCTCTTGGCGTTTTCGAATATAGATTTGTGCGAGCAAGGAACCAAATGACTCCAACATTTGCTTTTGGTACTCGGTAATGGGTTGACGATGAAGGTAATTGTCAATCGCAATCCAACCTATGGTATCGTTACCATCACGCAAAATCAGCATACCATTCCAACCTTGGCCAACCACCTGACCAGCCGTGTATAGTGGAGCGTCCTGCACTACCATGAATGTACATTCATCATTGGACAGAGCTTCGAGGTACTGAGGTTCGACCTGATGTAAATCATATTGCGTATGGTGTTCGTCTACCGTTTTGCCAAATTCATCTGTACCGTAAGTTCCACTAAAACAACGTTTTTTCATATCCAATAACAATAATGCAGCGCGATCAAAGCCTAGACGATGGCGCACTGCCTCAACTGAAGCTCGGTGCAACTCATCAAGATTAGCAGGGTTTGAAAGCTCCACGGCAACCTGATGAACCAGTTTCATGTTGTCGATGAACAACTCTCGCTGACTGATCTCGTTGAGATATTTTGCTTCCCGTAGATCACGGTTTTTGAACTCTTTGGAGGCTTCAATTTCAGCACGCAAGCACTGCCACTTCGCAGAAATCAGTTGTAAGAAATCCAGCTCCCCAGATTCTGTACTAAGATGTACGCTGTCGGCACATGCAGCTTGAACAACAAGATAGGTTCGATGCTGAGGATGGTTGTCCAACATCAGAATAAATGACTCACCGCCCATGATAGGCAGATAATCCCAACGGCAAGTATTGATGGCAAAGGGAATTAAACCATCAGAGGTATCAAACTGTGCAGCCCATGTCCAGAATGCTTCTGGATAAGCCTCTAAATCCACAAAGTTCCCATAAGATAAGACTATCTCCACTGAAGGTTGCGGCGAAGACGCACGCACGATCCCAGCCGCTTGTGATTTTAAAAAAGTCGTTAAATATTCAAAGCTGGTATCCGCCAACATTCGATAGTTGCGACTTGAGGTGACTCTTTTCAGTAGGGTTCGAGGAAACATGCACAGCCTGACGTTATAACCTAGTTCTGCCAAAAATAATGACCGAAACAA
>JBOFIW010000470.1:0-4813 GCA_051650365.1 Vibrio sp.
ACGACTACGTTATTACCCATCTTTCCAAGTCTGATTGCTAGTTAAAAAAGGATTCTAGCACCGAATTTGAATCCTTGCAGTCATTTTTTAAGCATGAAAATTTCATATAAAACGACCTTGAAAATCCATTCGGTTATTAGCAAACGATAATTAAGAATCGCTTATTCGTCAGCGTAAATTTTCACACTGAATTGCCCATGGCGATCAATACAGGCGCGGTACATCCCAGAGCTGTTCATCGCAAAGTGAATATCACCCCCACCATCGATAGCAATTAAACCACCTTCGCCACCCACAGTTTTTAGTTCACCTTGCACCACAGTTTCACAAGCCGTGTGTACATCTTCTTTGAGATAGCGCATTCGCGCAGCAACATCTCCCGCCACCGCATAACAAATAAAATACTCGCCCATTCCTGTGCATGAAATCGCAACATTGCCGTTTTCAGCGATGGTTCCTGCGCCGATCAGTGGAGAATCTCCCACCCGACCAAAACGCTTGTTGGTGATCCCGCCCGTGCTGGTCGCCGCTGCTAAATTACCCTGTTGATCCAGCGCCACCGCGCCTACCGTGCCAAATTTCTTATCATCGGGATATTCACTTTGCGGCTCTTGTTCAACAGATCCAGATTGATAGGCAGCTTCTGAAAGCGCGAAGCGATCTTGCTGCTTCATGTTTTGTAGCTGTTCATAACGTCGCTCAGTGAAAAAATAATCCTGCTCGGTATAAACATGACCTTGTTGGAAGGCAAACTGCTCAGCCCCTTCGCCGATCAAAAATACATGCTCGCTATGTCGCAGCACATCGCGCGCAAGTTGGATGGGGTTTTTGATGTGGCGCACGCCCGCAATCGCGCCCGCTTCACGCGCTGCACCATGCATGACTGAGGCATCCATCTCCACCATTTCATTGTGCGTCAGTACCGATCCTTTGCCAGCATTAAACAGCGGAGAGTCTTCCAATACCGTCACCGCAGCAACGACTGCATCCAGAGCATCCATACCTTGTGTTAACAATTGATGTCCGGCTCGAACGGCCTGTTCTAAGGTGTTAAGAATGTCCGCACGCAGTGATTCACTCATCTGCTCGCGCAAAATCGTACCTGCACCGCCATGGATGGCAATAGCAAAAGACTGTGACATAACTTGTGTTCTCCGTAGCGTAAGCGGCTTAATTACTATTTAGGGAAACTACCATACATAAATTAGCACAGTGAAATCTGGTTTTATCAACTAATACAAGTAACGTTCAGCCTTAGTACAATAGTCAGAAAAGCGATTCTGCCACGGTGTGAGCTGTTCCTGAATGTTGGCCTTTTTAAACATATTATCCCACGGTGCTAAACAGGTATCTCGACTCTCACGTTGTGATAAACGCTGAAATATTTGTTCGGATGGAATTGTTCGTGTGAGTGCCACCATCGATTTCAAGTAATTGTTCCGAAAGTCATTGGCCTGTTTTTGTTCAAGAGCGATATCCGATAAAATTAGGTACAAAAAGGCATTATCCACCTGATTGTTGAAGTGTGTTTTCACCAAATACTCATGGGCGATATTAAAATCCTCTGAACGGTAATAGAGTAGGCCTAACCAAATGCCAGTCTCTTCACTGTGAAATTGGAAACTAGTTTCAACAACGTTTAACCAAGATTTTAATACAGTAGGTTGAATTTTTTTCTGAGATAACAAGGCTCGTGAAATATAGCCAGCCTCTAATTCATTTACATGACCGCGTTGCACCATTTGTTGCAACGTTATTTCCAAGGGTTGATTCACCAGTTGATTAATTGACGGCGTAGTACTGAGCGGAGCATCCCACTCTGGAAGATTGAAGAAAGCCACCACCATTTGATTCAGCTCGTGAACGCTTTTCTCTAGGCTTTCGGGATCGAGCTTAGAACTTTCTTGATAAACAATTCTTTGGCTTGGGTAATGGCTTATCTTTAAAACCGCTAACAGTTGGTCTCCTTCTAAAGCCGTTCTTAGCTCCAAATCCAATTTGTAATCACTACTGAGTATGCTTTTGGCTCCAGGCCAGTAATGGGTCTCATCCAGTGGAGTCAAAAAATAATTAGGGGCATCTTGATTGGCTAAAGAGGTATATGGGTAATTAATCTGTTCATTCAGCAATAAGGTTTTGATAGATAGTAAATACTTTTTTGCATACGGGTCAGCCGCTTTGATGCTGTTAAGTAGCAGTTCAACCACCGGTGCTCGATCATCATATTGCGGTGTCTTCACTTGTTGAACATGGAAAAATAAATACCCCATAAAGGCAGACAAGAAACAAAGTAGCAATACCACTAATCCCATTTTCCAGTGAGAGGGCTGATGACTCACTCTTTCACGTTTTGTATCCACAACTTCCGCTAACGGTTCTGGGTTGATTAGATAAACTTTGTCTTGATTGAAGAAATACCCTTTCTTTGGATAAGTGATGAGGACCCGGTTAACATCCAAATCAGGATCATGTTGCTTTAAAATTGTGCGTAACAAACTGATTCGATTAGTCAGTACATTGCGAGAAATAAACTTACTTTGCCAGACTAACTCAATGATTTTATCTGCATTCAGTGGCACCCCTACATGATCAAGCAATATTTCTAGCAGCTCTGTACTACGTGGCTCAAGCTCAATAACTTCGGTTTTACTACAGAGTTGGCGACTCAATACGTTGTAGCGAAGAGAACCAATAGCGATCAGACCATGAGTTTTTTTGGCTTGGCTCAATATATTTTTCATGTAGATCTTGGGGGAATGTATTTGATGATATTTATTGGGGAGGTGGATATTACCAAAGGGCGGGTAAAATATCACCAGAAAAAAGTGGATATCCACTCACACGTAATGGTTTATGGATATCCTGAAACTTAGCTAATTCAGATCAGTTAGTTAAGAGTAAAGCTTAGTGAGTCAATTTGAACAAACCATGGCCATTAACGTTGATCGGATCGAAAGTCATGCTGTTTAAATCATCAGCCATGATGATGTGACTCACAGCCAAAATCGGCTCACCATTAGAGTTAGACAATAGTGCAATCGCTAGCGAATGAGGTTTTTCAGTGATAAGACGGATACGTTGTTCACGATCATCCGCCGATTGATTTTGCCAAAGCACTTCTAATTTTGCTCGACAGCTGTCAACCCACAGCGGATTCATCGGATCAGATGAGAAAATCCAGAGATTATTCTCTACTAACTCTCCATTAGCTGCGATGTTACACGCGCCGTCAATATCGGCATTGACTGTGATTTGCTCACTACCAAAATAATTCAGCTGATATTGGTTATAGTCGCCAGTGTAAGTTTGCTCAGCAGAAGCTTTCCATTTTGCTTGGGGACTTGCTTCAAGAAATTCCGTTGCAGAAATGGTTTTCACGTTCTGGAGCAAAAGAAAAGAGGTGCCATCTTTCATTGCCTTGCTCAAAGTTTGCCCAACCGCAGAAATCCCCATTTTATCGAGCTCAGGTAGCCACTGATGTTTTAAAGTTTCTGGTGCCGCACTTGGCATCACTGATAGTGAAGATGCCGCAGGAGTACCTTCATTTGCCTGTGATGCGCTATCCCACCACAGGAACTGGCTGGTTGTTACACCATTCTCAATTTCACTTTCTGCCATAAAGTTCAAAGAACGGCGATTCTCTGCGCCACTTGGAATAGAACTTTCTAAGGTGTGACCAAACAGTTGGCTACTCTTTTTCGTTTCACTTTCCTCTTCTGACAAAATAACAGCAACACCAACAAAACGAGCAGATGCGTTATCTGCACGCAAAATATCTTGCGCGTCACTTAGCGTGGTTAAATACATACCACTTGGCAAAACAGAGGTTGTTAATTTTTCGATTGGTTTTTCGGTCTTAACTTCAGGGCTGCCGCCACCTCCACCGCCACATGCAGTAAGCAGAACAGAAAGAGAGAGAGGAATCAGTTTGTTGTTCATGAGAATTGTCCGTTGAGATGAATATTTGCAGGCATGCTAATCATTCGGCGATAAAACAGACAAAACATAAAAACTCACAATAAATAATAAAAATCTTATTTTATATTTATATCGTTGTTTTAATTATTATTAGGCACTATCAGAATCCCCATCATGAAGTTTCCTCTCTTCGGTGATAACTAAGAACATGGAACAATTTTGATAACTTCTCCCTGTTAGCTAATAGTGATACAAGTCTGAAATAACATCATGCAGTGCAACAGAAACACGATTACTTACTGATTTCAATCATGGGTTAAAGAAAGAAGAATGGCATGGCAATCCACACCCTCACTACAAAAGTCTCAACAATAAAAAAGCGCTAACCGGATCGCGGTTAGCGCTTTTCAAACCTGTCGTACTACGAGAATTACGTATTACTTAGGAGTAAATAGATTCACTAATTAGTGAGAACCACAACTGCCGCCGCCACAGCAGCCGCCTTCTTTGCCATGACCGTGGTGATCGTGGCCGTGGCCTTCGCCACCGCAGCAACCGCCTTCATGATCATGGTCGTGATCGTGGTCATGACCACCACAGCAGCCACCACCTTGGTGGATATGGCCGTGAGCCATTTCTTCTTCTGTTGCTGCGCGAACTGCAACCACTTCAACGGTGAAAGTTAGTGATTGGCCAGCCAGCATGTGGTTACCATCAACAACGACTTCGTCACCGTCAACTTCAGTGATTTCAACGGGGATTGGACCTTGGTCAGTATCTGCTAGGAAACGCATACCTACTTCTAGCTCATCAACACCTTGGAACACTTCAGCAGGAACACGTTGCACAAGATCTTCGTTGTGCTCACCGTACGCATCTTCCGGTGCGATCGTTA
>JBOFIW010000471.1:0-11460 GCA_051650365.1 Vibrio sp.
GTCCCTTGTACGCGGGTGTCAGTTCGTTTGGTATTGGTGGTACAAATGCCCATGTGATTTTGGCGTCACCTCCCGCGCGAAAAGCGGTGACGGTCCAGCAAGAGGGTGATACGAACAACATCCAAGTCTTTATTCGTTCCGCCAAATCAGAACAATCCGCGCAGACAATGCTGCGCGAGTTTAAGTCACAGGATATGGATGAGAGCTCAGCAAATAGGGCGTTCACCTTAAGTCAAAGAGCACATGTTTTTCCTTATAGATTCTATACGGTACGTGATAGTGTCAGCGGGCAAACTTTGTTTGAAAGCCTTGCGACGTGCCCAACTGATATTGCTCCTATTTTTGTTTTTCCTGGGCAAGGTAGCCATTATCGCGGTATGGCTTTTTCTCTCTATCAGAGCCAACCTCAATTCAAGGTTTACCTAGATGAGTGTTTTACGACCTTGGAAAATATTGGCTTCCAAGCGGCAAAAAGGCGTTTGTTTGAATATCAAGATCATCTGTCAGCCACCGAAGAAGTACAGCCATTATTGTTTAGTGTCCAATATGCAATGGCAAAAACGTTACTCGATTTTGGGCTGCAACCTCGTGCTATGGTAGGCCACAGTTTAGGTGAAATTGTCGCGGCGACACTTGCAGATGTATTCACTTTGCCCCAAGCATTGGCCTTTGTTGTAGAGCGTGGTGTGTGCATGAGTGAAGCGCCGCTGGGCGTCATGTATGCAGTCGAAGATCTTCCCGACGATTTTGTGTTGCCTGTGGACGCATATATTGCTTTACATAACAGCCCTCGACATCAAGTGATTAGTGCAACCTTGCATGCAGAAGCTGCCTTGGAGGAGAAATTGATTGCTTGGGGGGGGCAGTACAAAAAACTCACCAACCAACACCCTTTTCATACGCCAATGATGAAACCTTGTGCTGAGCGGTTGCAGCAACGTTTTGAGCAATTGGGATTAAGTTGTCGATGTGCCACTTTACCTTTGGGCAGAAACCTCACAGGTGAGGTAAGCCAAGAGGCATACTATAGTGCTGAATATTGGGCTGCGCATATTACTCAGCCGATTATGTTTAGCCAAAACATCGCGGCAATTCTAGAGCAATACCCGAAAGCACTATTTGTTGAAGTTGGCCCAGCAGGAGGAATGCTGAATGCCATTCGACAACATCAAGCATGCCAAGATACCTTGGATGATCAGCTTCAACGGAAACACGAAGTGGATTACCGATTTGTAAGTACGTTGGGGAAACAAAGCGAAAGAAGTGTCGATCAAGCGCGCTTTATTAACGCACTGGCTTCGGCTTGGGTAAACGGGGCTAACATTGATTGGACACGATTGTATCCTTCTGAACAGCATAAAAAAGTACCGGTGTCCTCTTATCGTTTCGCTTCGCAACCTTTCACTCAAGTCCGTAAGTTGATCAATGTTGGTAAGGTTAGAGAATCGTTGCCAATCAGCGAATTTCAACTAAACGAGAGCAATTATGCTTCTGATAAGATGCATAATTCGTCGACGCAAAGCCTGGCCCCCAGAGAGCGAGTGTGCCAAATCGTAGAGCGTTTATGGCTCAAGCAATTTGGGAATGGTATTGGCGACCCTTGTATGACTAGTTTCTTTTCTGCCGGTGGGGATTCTTTATCGGCAGTCAGCTTTGTCGCTTCGTTGAAACAAGATCTTCGCATCGAAGTTCCCATTTCCTGGGTACTCAATGGTGAGCCTATTGAGCATTTGTTATTAAAGCTTACTGAGCAGGTTATTGAGCTGGATGTGAAAGATGAAGCATCAACCTCGCGACATACTATGTGTAGCAATCCCCTTGTTCAAGACCAAGTGGATGGTACGTCTGCTGAGAAGATCTCGGCTTCAGTGGCACAAGCAGAATATCCGCTCACACTGGCCCAGCAACGTTTGTGGTTACTTGATCGCGTAAGTAGTTCTGTCGATTATCACATCGTAGAAGCGCTACGTTTTGACACACCATTGTCGATTGATGCTTTGCAAATTGCGTTAACGGCGATTGTAAACCGACATGACAGTTTAAGAACAACTTATCACGAGCTCGGTGACGATTTGGTGCAAAGAGTCCAACCTGCTATTGAACGTTTACCTTTGGCTATTGAATTGACTCGAGAAGAGTTCTTAGCAGAACTCATTGACACAGCTCAACTGCAATTTTTTGATTTAACATGCGATGTAATGTTGAGAGCGCATCTCTATCAGTTAGAGTGCGGTCAGTGTGTGTTATTGCTCGTGCTCAATCACATTGCGGCTGATGGTGGCTCAATGAATGTTATTGCTAGTGAGCTGGACTTGTTTTACCGCCATGCATTGGGGGAACCAGTGACGTTGCCTAAACCACTATTGCATACTTATGGCCAGTACGCCCTTGAATTACAAGACAAGGGCGAAGCACAGCAAAAAGCATTGAAATATTGGTGTGATAAGTTGCGTGGTTTACCTGAGAGCACAGAGCTGCAATGGGTCAATGACAGAGATGAGATGGAGAGTCGTTTGAATAAACAAACTGGCCATCAGCGGTTAATGTTCAACGCAACCAGCATGCAAAAAATCGAGAGATTTTGCCAATCTGAAAACACCACGCCATTTGGTTTAATTTCAACAACACTCGGGATTCTGCTGGGTAAACTATCAGGCATGCAGGATGTCGCGATTGGTACTACGGTAGCTGATCGACTTGATCCTCGTTGGCAATCGTTGGTGGGTTTTTTTACAAATACGTTGGTGATGCGTCACCGATGGTCAGATGAGCAAACGATTCGTGAGGTTATACTTCAAAATCACAGGAGTTTTATTGAGGATTGGCAGAATCTACATCTCGATTTTAATCAGCTAATGGAGCAGCTTTCTATCGCTCGTAACGAGTCTGTGCATCCACTCTTTCAAACCATGTTGGTGTCCTTAGAACGGAGCCCGTTGAAACTCGGAGATCAGTTCAGTTGCAATGAACCCATTCCGTCGTTGCCTATGTCATTGGATCTTTACCTCACAACATGGCGAGAGGACGGCCAACTTTGTTTGGACTGGAAATATCGACAGGCATTGTTTCCAGATGCTTTGGTTGAACATATGTTGAATCAGTTTCAGCATTTGATTGAGCAGATCATCGACTATCCAGAACGCAGCATAGCACAACTCCAATTGCTTAGTGTTTCGGTCCCCCTCCTAGCTAATCTACATGAAGAGGCACTCACCTTACCTATGGGGACGGTGACGGTACTAGATCTATTTGCTCAACAAGTCATTGACCGTCCTGAAGCTCTTGCTTTGCGAGATGAACAAGGTGATTTGAACTATCACACTCTTGATCGGTATGCTAACCAATTAGCATATGTGTTAGAGCAGCAAGGAGTGCAAACTGGGCAACCGGTTGCGATAGCTCTACCAAGAGGGAGGTGGTGGGCAATATCGATACTCGCGATTTTCAAACTGGGTGCTCATTATGTACCACTTGATGTTTCTTATCCGCAAAGTCGTATCAATTACATTTTGAAAGATGTTGATGCCCAATTGGTGCTGGATTCGCCACAAACGAAAAACTCATGGCCTTGTACTTCGTTTACCCTTGAAGAGGTGCATTTGTTTCAAGCACCGCAAACAAGGTTTGTTTCACGAGCAACTTCAAAGAGCTTGGCTTACGTAATTTATACTTCAGGCTCTACTGGCAAACCGAAAGGGGTAGGGATCAGCCATGACAATCTAATCCATTATTGTTGTGCGGCACAGCATCATTACCATATTCAACCAACAGATAAGGTGGCGCAAACAACGTCGATCGGTTTTGATGCTAGTGTAGAAGAACACATGATGGCGCTCTGCTATGGTGCCTCATTGGTCTATCGAAACGAGGTTATGATCAGTAGCTTGTCCGCATTCAGCGATTTTGTTGCACATCATGGCATTTCGGTTGTTTCCTTGCCGACAGGGCTTTGGCATGTTCTGGTGGACGGCCTAGATCGAGAAATTGGTCAATACTTAGCTCAACATTTGCGCTTGTGTATTTTAGGAGGCGAAGCGCTACAGTCTGCTCGCTTAGCCCAGTGGCAATCAGCCATGCCTGAAAAAGTTCAAGTGCTCAACACTTATGGTCCAACTGAAACCACTATCATTGCGACGGTGATGGATGTCACCCGAGAATGTGGTCAAGATCAGTTACCAATTGGACGACCTCTTCCAGGAGTGTCGGTGATGATTGTTGGCAAAAATGGTCAGCCAGTTCCCACGGGTGTTATCGGTGAGTTGTGGATCAGTGGTCGGACAGTCGCTTCAGGGTATTTAAACCAACCAGATAAAACTGCGGAATCATTTATCGAACACATTGGACCGGATGGAAAAAACACCCGTAGTTACCGAACGGGTGATCGTGTGAAATGGCGAAAGGACGGTCAACTCATTTACATTGGCCGTGCCGACAATCAGATCAAGTACCGCGGTTTCCGTATTGAGTTGGGTGAAATTGAATCCGCCTTACAGCAACTCGATAATGTGCAAGATGCGGTTGTCGCTGTGTGTAACGAGGTGCTATGTGCATGGGTCGTCGCTACAGAAAACACATTTTCTGCGCCTAACTCAGCTTACAATGATACCCACTCTTTCTTGCAAGAGTGCCAAGACGCTTTGTCACAACATCTGCCTGCTCATATGATCCCCACACATTGGGCCAACTTAGCAAGCTTGCCGTTGAACGTGAATGGGAAAACGGACAAACGAGCACTACCAGAAGCTAAAGTACTGATAACGACACATGGTGAAAAAAGCTCGGTAATATCACAGCCTCGTATAGGCAATATAGAAGCACAACTTGCGCAAATGTGGCAGCAATTACTGAATTGTGGCGAAGTGCAGTTAGAGGACAATTTTTTTGCGCTTGGTGGTCATTCACTAAAATTGACGCGTTTGTTCAGCCAAATTGAGAGGCGATTTAACGTATCTCTCGATTATGCTGCATTTTTTCGAAATCCAGTGTTGCTAGAGTTGAGCCAACAATTGAGAAAGTTGTCACTCGATCATCCGCGACTCAGCACTGTGCCTGTTACCCTCCCGTTTGAAACTGAGACGGGTTCAAATGCTCTATCGATCAACCAAAGTCGCCTGTGGTACTTGGCGAAGTCCCAAGCAAGTGAAGATTCATGGCTTATGCACTTTGCTTGGGATATGCATGGAAGACTCGATATTGATGCACTACAAAAAACGCTCGATTTTCTCGTGATAAAACACGAAAGCCTGCGCACCAGTTTGGTAGAGTTCGAACTACATAACCCTGTTCTTTATGTGAATCCTCCTCAGAGTGTGTTGCTTAAACACATCAAATTATCCTCCGGCAGTGAGGAAGAGCAATATGCTGAGCGTGAGCAAGTCTTACAAGAAGCAACACAACGTCATATGCCCTTGCATAGTAAAGTGTTAGTTGAAGGGACATTGATTGAGCAAACACCACAAGTGTTCACTTTGTTGCTAACGTTTCACCATGTAGCTAGTGATGGCTGGTCGATGGGGATTATCTTTGATGACTTCAATGCGTTCTATAATGCTCTCACCTTAGGGCAATCGCTGCCAAGTTTGTCGAGTGCATACCAATACCGTGATTTTGCACACTGGCAGAATTTGGAGCACAGTTCTGAGGGAATAAAAGACTCGGTAGCATTTTGGAAGGACTATCTGGTACAGCTACCAGAAGTCCATAAGTTACCTCTTGATCATCCTAGACCCTCTGTGTTGTCAGGCAAAGGGGCTATCCATCATCATGTAATGTCGAAGGCCATGGTCAAACAAATTGAGGCTATGAGTACTCAATTTGGTGCAACTCCTTTTATGGTGCTACATACATCGTTAAGTGTACTGTTTGGCTTACTGAGTGATCAAAAAGATGTTGTGATCAGTACGGCGGTAGCAAACCGCACTCGCGCTGAGTTTGAATCAATTGTCGGGCTGTTTGTTCATACCATGTTGCTGCGCTGTCAGTGGCGCGATGAGCAAACCTTTTCTCAGGTCCTTGAAAAACAAGTGCAAGATATTGCTCAGTGTTTTCGCCATCAAAATGTGGCGGTTGAGCTGTTGCTTGAAGAGTTACATCACCACCGTACTCGTAGTTACACTTCGATGACCCAGTTAATGTTGATCTTTCATAATAATGAAGCAGGGCATTTCTCTCATCCTGAGTTACAGGTGAGTCAACATGACTTAACACGTTTTAGAGAATCTGCACTGTTTGAGATCCGTTTATCGATCCTTCCTAATCAGCATGGTGAGTATGATTGCCATTGGGAATACTCAACGGATTTGTTCAGTGTAGATACGATCGAGCGTATGGCTAACCAATTTGTACGTGTGTTGGCGTCTGTCACTCAAGATCCGGAAACGGTGATCAGTCAACTGGTTTTAGATAGTCCGAGTGATATGCTCAAACGCCTACAATGGCAAACAGGCCAGCCTATGTCATTACCAGTAGTCATGGATCATGTACTGGATCTCTTTTTTGAACAGGTGATGCGCCAACCTCTCGGTACTGCTGTTCAGGATGAACTGGGAAGTTTGACCTATCGCGATCTGGACGTGCTGTCGAATCAGTTAGCACAGATTCTGGTTGAGAATGGAGTGCAAAATGGCACTCCTGTGGTGATGTCCTTGCCCCGTGGACGTTGGTGGTCAGTCGCAATGTTGGCCATTTTTAAAGTGGGGGCACACTATGTCCCGATAGAAGCCGCCTACCCACAAAGCCGCGTTGATTTCATTCTCGAAGATGTTGGTGCGTCACTGGTTCTTGATCATGCAACAACCTTGCGCCCTTGGCCTTGTCGTTGTCTAACATTGAGTGACGACCTTTTATCCGGCGTTATACAAGAGCCTGTTTCTCGAGATCTTAATGCCTCATTACCCGCATACATTATCTACACGTCGGGCTCGACTGGGAAACCGAAAGGGGTGGTCGTCGATCATTCTAACTTGGCGCATTATTGTTTTGCAGCTCAACAGCACTATCAAATTACACCAAGCGATGTTCTTGCTCAAATCACGTCGATTGGCTTTGATGCAAGTGTAGAAGAGCACATGATGGCCCTTTGCTATGGAGCGACGTTGGTATATCGCGACGAGGAAATGCTGGCAAGTTTGGATGCCTTTAGCGATTTTGTTGACCACCATAATATTTCGGTCGTCTCCCTTCCTACGGCGCTTTGGCATGTCTTGTGTGATGAATTAGATGAGAGCAATAGTCGCAAACTCGCGCATCAATTACGGCTGTGTATTCTCGGCGGGGAGGCAATACAAGCGCAAAGACTCGAACATTGGCTGCGTTTAGTTGATGATCAAGTGCAATTACTGAACACCTATGGACCCACAGAAACAACGGTGATCGCGACGGTCATGGATGTGACAAGGCGTGACAGTTTTACTGGGGCGGTTCCGATCGGACGTCCGATTGCAGGATTGACCGCGCACATTATGGGAGCGAATGGGCAACCTGCGCCTCTAGGTTCAGAAGGAGAACTATGGCTCAGTGGCCCCTCAGTGACTCAAGGATATCTAAACCAACCAGAGAAAACACACCAAGCGTTTGTAGTACTACCAACACAAACATCGGTGTTCAAGCAGCCAGCTCGTTACCACCAAAACAACCCCTGCCGCTGCTATCGAACAGGCGATCGAGTGCGTTGGAGTTCACAAGGGCAGCTGTTGTATTTGGGGCGTACAGATGATCAAGTGAAATATCGTGGCTATCGAATTGAGTTAGGTGAAATTAAAGCGATATTAGAACAACTACCGGAGATCGAAGAAGCGATTGTTTTGGTGAACAATGATCACCTCTGTGCTTGGGTGAAAAATGCCATGACCCAAGATGATGTTTTAACGCGCTGCCATCAATGGGCTGTCATGCGACTACCTGAACATATGGTGCCAACGCAATGGGCGCAGGTGGCTCAGTTCCCATTAACGATCAACGGTAAATTAAATAAGAAAGCGCTGCCTCGTACCGCACCGATTGCCATACATAGTCAAAACAAACGTGAAATGAGTCGTACTGAAAATTGCATTGCGAAAATTTGGCAAGAAGTACTGCAAAACGGGGAAGTGTATGCAGATGACAACTACTTCGATCTGGGGGGCCAATCGCTTAAATTAATTCGTTTGCTTTCCCTGTTACAAAAAGAGTTCGCGAGTCAAATTTCGTTACATGAGTTTTTAGATGAGCCAACGGTCGCCGGTGTAGCCAGATTGATTGAGAGGCAACTAGAGACACGTAATTCTTATAATTACGATGTTGAATTGGAGTCAGATACTCGCATTGAGCATGCCAACCAGCTAGTGATGGGAGGTGACACTCCTGACGGTGTCACGCCTTTCATTATTCGAGAAGTGGCACTTACAGATACAGATGTTTCTCGTGCACATCACGCAGTGGTGTTACTTCCTGGTATTGGAGGTCTTGGACATTCGCTTTATTCCGTCGGCCGCCAACTGCAGGCGGAGTATGTGATTGGATTCCATTTATTTGATGCTAATGCGGCTGGGCTAATGCAGTTAGCTGATCAGGTTGTAGATCAATTACAACTCTTGCCTCACATCCTCTGCCCAAGTTTTGTTGGCCACTCATTGGGTGGTTGTCTAGCGTATTTGTGTCATCAACGATGGTTCGAACGCACAGGTATGCAAGGTCAGCTTGTTGTTGTGGATTCGTTCCCATTAGTAGGTGGGCAAAAGAGTTGGATGAAGTTGGGCTACGGCTTTTTGTCACTGATTGGGCAGCAGGTGGAATTTACCCGTTTACCAAGAGATTCAGAACTTGACTCTAGTGAGGGGGTGATGAATTTCATCGCCAACAATAGCCACCTGCACAGTGATGAGTTAACGCAATTGAACAAAATTTGGGCCGTTTATCAACGACAAGCTAGTTATTCGTTTGTGCCCAAAGCTGCGAGTATTGAACGGTTGAGTCATATTTCGGCACGAGAGAGTGCACATGGCCAATCTGTTTGGCAATCAGCGACAACGCTAGATTACCGTCATTTTGAAGTCAATGGTGATCACTACAGCATGTTAATTGGTGAAAATGCTACGCAGACTGCTGCTGCTATAAATCAAGCTTTAGGCTTAAACGCCATTAATCCCGTTACGCCAATGAACAAGGGAGTAACGATATGAAGTACTTGATTAATACCGTGTTTTTTTACCCTGAAACGAATGGGGTGAGTAGGAGTGTCGATTACCGATGTCGTTATCTTCGTCAGTTGGAGCATGATGTGACTTTAATACTGCCGGAATACCCAGGATTGATGGAGGTCGAGCAGGTAAAACAACTGCAAAAATTGGGTGTCAGGTTGATCACGGTTCCGCTAGCAGTGCGTACAGAGTGGGATGATGCTTGGTTTGGTAATTACAAAACTCTGGATGTGGTGGATGAGCAGCTCGCGAAAGAGCATTTTGATGTGTTGATGGTTGACGAACCAATGATGCTGTTCATGATGACGGGATTCCGACTCGCAATGCTGAAAAATCTCAATCAAAGCTGTCAGCATGTCGCTATTTGTCACGGAGTTCTTTCAGATCTATATGGACACTATCAATTACATACGGCTGCACTTCAAGTAGAGGCTCTCAAAAATGATATTTTTGGTGATTACGATATAACGGTGTTGCCAAGTCAATTTGTTCAAGATCGTTATCAGCTCTGTGGTCGAGTCATGAAAGTTCCGTTTCTTGGCGTGGACAAACTCACATATCGACCGAGCTCCAATAATGGTTATTTAAATGGAAAAGAGGGTGATGCTCAGCGGTTCAATGTGCTTTATGTTGGGAGGATTGCTAGTGAGAAAAACATTGAGCTCTTGATACAAGTTGCGCAAGAAATGTACCAGCATGGGCTGCAGGATATTGTGTGGCACTTTGTCGGAACGGGGCCATTGCATGGTAAGTTGGCTGAGTTTGCTTGTGAGTATCTGAGAGTGCATGGTGAGTTGCATGGGAAGCAGCTCGTTCAGGCTTTTCAACAGGCAGATGTGTTTATTACTGCGTGTGATTTCGAAGCATTTGGTTTAACAGTAGCTGAAGCTATGGCTTGTGGGCTACCAGTCATCACGGTTGATCAAGGTGGCAATGCTGAGCAGTTTGATCACAATGTTGAAGGGTTGAAGTTCAATTTATCGCAGCCGAACACACTTGCCGAGGCAATTTTAACTGTCAAAAATGATCCAAAGTTGCGTTGTGAGATGGGGCGTAAAGCAAGAGAAAAGGTCCGCTCTTGGGATGAAGCTAATGAGGATCTAATGCATAGGCTAGCTGCTGAGCGAGAGTTCGGTCTATGAGTGAGGAAGACTTGGTCTATAGCAATCCTGTGCAACGTGCATTTGCTTGTGTTGCTTGGATAGCAAAATACAAAGATGTCCTAGTTGATTCAAAAGCGTTGCGTCACCAACATCCTTTGGATGATGTTAGTGCATCATCTGTGTGTCATATGCTTTCAGAGTTGGGTATTAGCGCCAAGTGTATTCAGCTCAATGTTAAGGATTTGGCATCAATACCTTGCCCCGCATTGATACAAGATACTGAGCACAATTGGTATGTGGTCCTTGACGTTGACAGAGGTAGCATTGATATTTTGGGTGATAACAAACAGCCCACTTCGATTGATATTGAAACACTTACTGCCGTTGCTTCTGGGCAAATAATTATATTTGAGTCGATGCAAAACCAAGAAGCCAGCGATAAGTACTTTGGGGGGGGATGGTTTGTAAATGCTTTTTTGCGCTATCGTAGCGTTGTAACGCAAATATTAGTGACGGCGTTAGCGTTGCAAATCTGCATTTTGATCTTACCGTTGTTTTTGCAAACCATCATTGACAAAGTCGTGGTACACCGCAGTGAAACCACTTTGATGATGCTGTCATTAGGGGTATGTATTGTCATTGGAATGGAAAGTATTTTAGAACTGGTTAAGAAGTATCTGCTGGCACACACTACAGCCCGCATTGATGCACGGTTGGGAAGTAAACTGTTCGACAAGTTGATGGTATTGCCATATCGCTTTTACTCTGAACGCTCTGTTGGTCAAATAATCTCTCGAATGAATGAAGTCGAACAAGTTCGTATTTTCTTGAATGGCGCGACATTGACTGCATTTATTGACCTAATGTTATCTATCACACTGCTTGTGGTAATGGTGTTTTACAGCCCGTTTTTAGCCATGTTGGTGATGGCGTCGGTTCCAGTTTATTTGGCAGTTTGTTTTGTGATTATGCCCAAATTGTTCCGGTTGTATGGAGAACAGTTTGAAACCAGCGCTCATAGCAACGGCTACTTAGTAGAAACCATCGCAGGAATAGAAACTTTACGTTCTATGGCAGTTGAACCACAGATGAAATACCGTTGGCAGGCCATCTTGGCGAAATACGTTCACTCACGATTCAATGTAACTTGGTGGGTTAATATTGGTGTAGAAGCGGTTCAC
>JBOFIW010000472.1:0-2000 GCA_051650365.1 Vibrio sp.
GATTTGAAGGTGAAAGGCACACAAGGCCATGTGGCTTATCCGCATCTGGCCAATAACCCTGTACACAAAGCACTACCTGCCCTAGCTGAACTTGCTGCAACCCAATGGGATGAAGGTAACGCATATTTCCCCCCCACCAGCTTTCAGATCCCGAATTTGCAAGCGGGTACTGGTGCCTCTAACGTGATCCCAGGGGAATTTGATGTCCAATTCAACTTCCGTTTTAGCACCGAACTGACTGATGAGGAGATCAAACGCCGCGTACATTCGGTTTTGGATGCTCACGGATTGGATTACGACCTGAAATGGACGCTCAGTGGTCAACCCTTCCTGACTGATGCTGGTGAACTGCTCGCCGCTGTCGTTGCTGCGGTTGAAGAAGTGAATCATCAAGCCCCAGCACTATTGACTACGGGAGGAACCTCCGATGGTCGCTTTATCGCACAAATGGGTGCACAAGTGGTGGAACTGGGGCCTGTCAATGCCACTATCCACAAAGTTAACGAATGTGTGCGGATCACTGATTTGGAAAAATTAACCGATATGTACCAAAAAACCTTAAACCATCTTCTAGGCTAACTATGATGACGGCAGAGCAGCTGACCGGACAAACTGACACCCATTTGCAGTCAGTGCTGGTAGGACAAAAAGCGTTTCAAATTCATCCGCAAGTCAGTGCAGACTTATTAGCTCTCAGAGAAGCGGCGTTCCATGCTGGGTTTAATCTGTGCATCGCGAGTGGTTTTCGCTCTTTTGAGCGCCAGTTGAGCATCTGGAACCAAAAGATGACCGGTCAAAAACCGATTTTGGATGAACAGAGCCAACCACTGGAAATCGCAACGTTGAGTGAAAAAGAAAAAGTGCTCGCGATTTTACGTTGGTCTGCGCTGCCCGGAACAAGCCGTCACCATTGGGGAACGGATTTTGATGTCTATGACCGAGATGCTCTACCTGAAAACACTCGTTTACTGCTTGAGCCTTGGGAATACCTAAGTGGCCATCAAAACAAGTTTTATCAGTGGTTAAGCGCCAACCTTGAGCAGTTTGGTTTTTTTCTTCCTTACCAGCATGGGCAAGGAGTGGGGTTTGAGCCTTGGCACATTAGCCATAAGCAGACAGCGCAGCAGTGCCTAAACCAGCTTTCTGAATCGTTACTGAGTGAGCAGCTTGCACAGGTATCGCTGGAAGGTAAAACGGCAATCCAAGCCATGCTGCCGGAAATTTATCAACGCTTCATCACAAACATTTGTGAGGTATAACATGGAGATACTATTTAACCCTTGGGTCATATCTCTGATTGTCGTCGCTGTCATTGTCGGCAATATCGCGGCGCTGAAATACACGGCCAATATGAAATTTGGACAGATGGATAAAAAAAGTGAACTGGATAGGCTTAATGAAATTGATCAGCAACGCTATCCGCACGCCAATGATGCAGAGAAACCCTCTGGCAACACCAAAGAAAAACCGTAACCCAACACCAACCACAATCTCCTTCATCACAATATTCAGTGATACGCCAAATAATTGAGGGATGCATAAGCATCCCTCCATCTTAAATTTCACCACTCACTGGTAAATTATTTCTTATCCACCATCGCGGAAAGAACCGGTACCATCTCTTTAAGTAACGCTTCATTAACAGGCTTTCCAGCCGAATCCGTCACGTTGATCGAAGTACGGTTACCTAAATCACCAAACAAGAAAGTATAAGTTCCCGATTTTAGTTCAATCGGCTTAACACCAACCTCTTGCCAGAAAGCATCATCCGGCGAAGCATATTTTGCTTTGATAGTGCCTTGTGACTGGTTACGCTCCTCAATGGTAAAGCCCATTTTCGGTAGCAAAGCCGGCAAACGCTGCCAAAGCACATCATAAGGAGAACGTGCAATAATCACAGGGAAGCCACTGCGATCCGCTCCCATAGTGATTGGGATCTGCTTCACCAACTCTTGAGCACGACGCGCGGCTTCCGCACGAACATCAGAATCATAACGAGT
>JBOFIW010000473.1:0-1482 GCA_051650365.1 Vibrio sp.
ATCTGATTGATCTTCTTCTGCATGTCGCCAATAACTTAAACATCGAATTCCTACCTTGCTGGGATGAAGTGCATAGCTCCAACATGAGTAAAGTGTGCCGTAACGAGCAAGAGTATTTAGATACTGAGAAATTCTATGCGGAACAAGGTATTAAACTGATGGCTGTTCACCAAGGTGAGTACATCATTGCAAAATGTGCCGAAGATTTTATCTCTGAGTCAAAAACCATTCGTCAGGGTAAAGTACTCAAATCCGTTTACTATCGTCCGGCTAACTTGGCGGCGCTGACTCAATAGCAAATCTCACAATAATTTGGCGTTTTCATTTTTAAGCCCAATCAATGAGCAGTAAAAAGCCACCTTAATCTAAGGTGGCTTTTCATATCAGATTGACGATCATTCAAGGGGAGCTCAGTCAAACAGAAGATGATAATGGCCTTCAAGTTCGATACGGCGAATTGACGCTCCAAACACCGCTTGTAGTGCTTCTTGAGTAAGCACCTCTTCAGCACAGCCTGCGCGATACAACACCCCATTCTTGAGCATCAGAACCTTATCTGCGTGTCGCAAAGTCCGATTTAGGTCATGGTTAGCCATAATGATGGTCAGTCCTTGTCCGGCCATTCGCTCAATCAAACGATACAACAAACTTTCTTGAGCAATGTCGAGCGGTGCTGCGGGTTCATCCCAAATCAACAAACTGGCAGATGGATTTAACGCCGGAGAAACTTGCAAACAACTGCCAGCCAAGCGTACTCGCTGCCATTCTCCGCCGGAAAGTTCATGAATAGAACGATGCAGCTTGTCATTGATATTTAATAGATGGCCAATCTGGTTAATTTCACTGGCCACTTCTACGCTATCAAGCGCCATACTAGCAGGAATCGAGAGTGCTAAATATTGAAAAACCTGCATCTGAAAGCTGGGCTTATCATTTTGAGCCAGATAAGCACGATGTAGAGCTAGCTCAGATAGACTAGCCTCCCCTACGTCTAGTTCGCCAATCTGGACGGAGCCTAAGAATGGCGTTAGCCCCGCCAAAGCAGCCAGAAAGGTACTTTTCCCACTGCCATTAGGGCCAATCACGTGCCAAACTTCACCTGTATTGGCATTAAGCGAGAGAGGTAATAGCCGAGAATCTACTTGCAAACTGTCAACACGAATCATGGTTTCTCACCAACATCCAGATGAAGATTGGAGCTCCCAGAGTGGTCGTGACCACACCGAGGGGTAGCTCACCACTGCCTAGAACCATGCGCGCAATCAGATCTGCACTCACCAATAACAAAGCGCCACACAGGGCAGACATAGGTAACAAAAGTCGATTTTCAGAGCCTAATGTTAAACGCAGTAAATGAGGAACCACCAACCCCACGAAACCAATCACTCCCCCCAACGCCACAGAGGAACCCACCAATAACGCAATAGCGAGGATCAAACGCCAACGAACTCGGTGAATATCAACACCCAATTGTTTTGCGTG
>JBOFIW010000474.1:0-1092 GCA_051650365.1 Vibrio sp.
GAAGTTTTGGTGTGAGTGACTATATAGCCAATGGTCAGTTTGGGGTTGGCCCGACTATCGACAGCTATGCCTTGATCCTTGGCCGCAAACTCGACTACGTGCAATTTGTGTACGATGAGAGTTTCACCTTAATGCCGACCTATGTTGCCCAAGTGAGGCAAAATCACAACGATCAGTACGCCAAAGCCTTTATTGAGCTTCTCATGTCTAGTTCAGTACAAAGCAATATGGAGGGGAACGACTTTGCTAAACACAGCGTTCAAGATAAGTCTCTGTTTAATGAGTATTTCACCCGTTTGCCTATGGGGAGCATTATTCGTCGTGAAGAGTGCATTAACGCGTTGTTCGATTTGGCCATTACTAAACAACTGCCACAGCTGAAGGATACGTTGTTGGCGGTGTATGAAACGAAAGCGCAGTTTGCACGTCGTCCTTCCGTATTGGCTAAAATTGCGCAAATTGAACACACCGTTTTTACCATGCCGATTTCCGAACAAGAGGTTGATGCTCTAGCCATGCAAATCGCACCAAATTCGGAGTTAAGTGAAGAGCAACAAGCGGAACATGCCATGTTGCTTGCGGAAAAAGGGCACGAATGGCAAACCCGTTTGGAAAAACAGTTAGAGCAAGCCAATCAGCAATTAAAAATTTTGCTCGCTGAGGAAGCACAATGAGCCTGACCACTCGCCATACCATAGGCGCAAGATTGTTGCTGGCGTTTGCGTTCAGCACTTCACTGCTTACCATCGTCAGCCTAGTGGCGTGGGGGACATGGAGTCGGTTGGACTATCAGGTAGAAGAGCTGCTCAACCAAAGCGTACCGAAGTACAACACCAGCTATGTATTGGAAACCCGCAGTTCAGAGATCCGCAGGCGAATTCAACTGATCGTTAGTGCGACCAGTAAAGTCACTCTCAGTCAGCAGCACCTACGTTTGCAAGATGATCTCACCGCGATCCATTCCGCGTTAGCAAGTTTGCAGCAAACGCAAGAACAAGCCGCTCTACAACAGGGTTACAGTGAATTACAACACACCACGCAACAGATTAACGATCTGGTTTTCGCTCGAATTGATGTGAATCGGCGTTTAGC
>JBOFIW010000475.1:0-2464 GCA_051650365.1 Vibrio sp.
TATAAGCCGGGTTCTGTTCCGCTTGCGCGGTAGTAGCCATTCCTCTAGGCCAGCAATCACTCACTGGCTCAAGCAACCTACCCGCCTCCTAACGCGAGCAACGCTATGTGGAGGCCTATTTGGTCTTGCTCCGGGTGGAGTTTACCCTGCTACGAACTGTTGCCAGTCGCACGGTGCGCTCTTACCGCACCCTTTCACCCTTACCTGATCCTATCCCGAAGGAGAGGCCATCGGCGGTTTGCTCTCTGTTGCACTTGTCGTAGGCTTGCGCCCCCCAGGCGTTACCTGGCACCCTGCTCTATGGAGCCCGGACTTTCCTCCCCCTTATCAGTCTCCCTGGCGATAGGCCAAGGGACGTCAATAAGGCAGCGACTACCCAGTCAACTCCGCGGCGGATTGTAGCGAGAAGTGTGAGCAGAGTCCAGAAACAATCGGTCAGCTCGTCAAATCTCGGTTTAACTGCTTACTTTGCATTCAATTGGGAATCAAAGGCGAAAAAAAACCGCTGCAAGCAGCGGTTTCTTCAATCAAACACTTTTTAACCAAACCAGTGAATCAGAAATTACTTTTTCTTTTTCGCTTTGGCGTTTGGTAGGTCAGTGATGGTACCTTCGAATACTTCAGCAGCCAGACCAACAGACTCATGCAGAGTTGGGTGAGCGTGAATGGTCAGCGCGATGTCTTCTGCATCACAGCCCATCTCGATCGCCAGACCGATTTCACCCAGCAGTTCCCCACCGTTAGTACCTACGATAGCACCACCGATAACACGGTGAGTCTCTTTATCGAAGATCAGCTTAGTCATACCGTCTGCACAGTCAGAAGCAATCGCACGGCCAGAGGCTGCCCATGGGAAAGTAGCCACTTCATAGTTGATACCTTCTGCTTTCGCTTCTTTTTCTGTCTTACCAACCCAAGCCACTTCTGGCTCAGTGTAAGCGATTGATGGGATCACTTTTGGATCGAAGTAGTGCTTCTTACCAGAGATCACTTCTGCCGCTACGTGGCCTTCATGTACGCCTTTGTGTGCCAACATTGGTTGACCCACGATGTCACCGATCGCGAAGATGTGCGGAACGTTAGTGCGCATTTGCTTATCCACACGGATAAAACCGCGCTCGTCCACTTCCAGACCCGCTTTCTCAGCATCCAGCAGTTTACCGTTTGGTACACGGCCAATCGCAACCAGAACCGCATCGTAACGCTCAGCTTGTGCTGGTGCGCTCTTACCTTCCATTGAAACGTAGATACCATCTTCTTTCGCTTCTACGGCGGTAACTTTGGTTTCCAGCATCAGGTTGAACTTATCTTTGATGCGTTTGGTATAGACTTTAACCATATCTTTATCCGCAGCAGGGATAAGTTGGTCAAACATCTCAACCACATCAATTTTAGAGCCCAGTGAGTGGTAAACGGTCGCCATTTCCAGACCGATGATACCGCCGCCCATGATCAGCAGTTTCCCAGGAACTTCTTTCAGTTCCAGCGCATCGGTTGAATCCCAAATACGTGGGTCTTCATGCGGAATGAATGGCAGTTTGATTGGACGAGAACCAGCTGCAACGATCGCGTTATCGAAAGTTACGACAGTTTTGCCCTCTTCGCCTTCCACTTCAATAGTGTTCGGGCCAGTGAATTTACCGTAGCCGTTCACTACGTTCACTTTACGCATTTTTGCCATACCAGCCAGACCACCGGTCAGCTGATTGATCACTTTTTCTTTCCACAGACGAACTTTGTCGATGTCTGTTTTTGGCTCGCCAAACACGATACCGTGCTCAGTCAGCGCTTTAGCTTCTTCAATCACTTTTGCCACGTGCAGCAGTGCTTTAGAAGGAATACAACCAACGTTCAAACACACACCACCTAGCGTGTTGTAACGTTCGATGATGACGGTATCCAGACCTAAGTCTGCACAGCGGAATGCGGCGGAGTAACCAGCAGGACCGGCACCAAGCACCACGACTTGGGCTTTAATTTCTTTGCTCATTTCGACCTCTTGTAGTCAATATCCCTAACAGGCTGATGGGTGTTCTATCTAGTTGTTTTATTTACAAACGAATCAAAAACGAATGTTTCAAATCAATCATGTAAAACGATTACTTTCAGACCGCAACAGTTTACAGAGATGTTAATGGTGTGAAAAGTAAATCCATGTAGCCTGTGAGCTAGACAACAATTCAACGGAAAATCAGTTTCAACGTCAAATTGGGAGATAACCATTAAATCGGGTGGCTTTCGCCACCCGATAATGCGCTTACAGTACCAGACGACGGATGTCGCTTAGACACTCGTTCAGGTAAGTAATGAAGCGTGCACCTTCTGCACCGTCGATCACGCGGTGATCGTAAGACAGTGACAGTGGCAATTGCAGACGTGGCGCGAACTCTTTGCCGTTCCACACTGGCTTCATCTCAGACTTAGACACACCCAGAATAGCAACTTCTGGTGCGTTAACGATTGG
>JBOFIW010000476.1:0-4682 GCA_051650365.1 Vibrio sp.
TTTCTGAACGCATACTCAATGAAGCATTTCGCGATGTTGAGTACAAACCTCGTGCCGTTGTGGCGGATAAAAACCAGCCGGAGAAAAAGCTGACGTTGGATGAGTATATTCCACGCGCTGTGCCGGAATGGAAAGTGAAGCAAGCCCAATCACTGTATGAAAAGCATTATGATGAATTACAACGCATTGGTAAGCAGTATGGCGTGCAGCCTAGGTTTATTGTGGCGTTGTGGGGAGTGGAAAGTAACTTTGGTGCGTTAACCGGTAACTTTCGAGTGATTGATGCTTTGTCGACACTGGCTTATGAGGGCCGTCGTGAAGAGTTTTTCCGTAAGGAAACCATGGCAGCGTTGCAGATCTTAGAGCAAGGCCATATTGCTCCTGAAGCCATGAAAGGCTCTTGGGCTGGAGCGATGGGTCAGTGTCAGTTTATGCCGAGCTCGTTCCTGAATTTTGCTGCAGACGGTAACGGAGATGGTAAAAAAGACATTTGGGGCACACGCTCAGATGTATTTGCTTCCACGGCGAACTATCTCAGCCAATCAGGTTGGGATGATAAGTACACTTGGGGACGCCAAGTGAAAATCCCGAAAGGTTTTAATCATGATCTAGAAGGTCGCCAACCAGAAAAAGGCAAAACCTTGCAAGAGTGGAGCCAGTTGGGAGTAACTCGTTATGATGGTAAGCCGTTACCGAGCATTGCTAACGACGATATGAAGGCTTGGCTGATCATGCCGGATGACGAAGCGGGGCGTATTTACCTTGTTTACAACAACTACAATGTACTGATGAAGTGGAACCGCTCTTACTACTTTGCTCTTGCGGTTAGCCATCTTGCCGATCGGATCAAATTCTGATCGAAACCTATGATACGAGAGGGCTCTTGGGAGCCCTCTATTTTTTCTCTTGCGAGAAGATTTTAATGAGGATTGAGTTTGCTTGCTGAACGTGCCAGTCAAATGGTTTTATTCGCGGTGTTGATCCAACATCAGAGTTTTACCGCAGCAGCGCATGCGCTGGGTGTGTCGGTTTCCCATGTCAGTAAGCAGCTTGCTGCGTTAGAAGCATCACTTGGGGTAAAACTGGTGCAGCGCACCACGCGCAGTTTTACTTTGACGGATGCCGGCAATTTGTTCTATTCCCAGTGTAGTGAGCTGCTCACAATCGTGACTAACGCGCAAAGTGAGATGGAAGATCAGCGTGATGAGGTGGCAGGCCTGCTTCGGCTTGGTTTATCGCAATCGTTCGGTACTTTGCATGTTTTGCCTGCCTTGGAACAACTACGCCAGCAGTATCCCGATCTTAGAGTTGAAGTACATCTGTTTGATCATAAAGTCGATATGCTTAAAGAGGGGCTCGATTTGTGGATCACCAGTAACGAGCAACTGCCGGAAGGCTATGTGGCACAACGTATTGCAGATTGTCGTTTTGTAGTGGCTGCATCAGCAGAATATTTACTGCGTCATGGCACACCGACTCAACCAGTGGAGCTGATGGAGCATAACTGTTTGATTTATCGAAGTTGGGAGCGCGATTATACGCGTTGGTCATTCAGTCGTGATGGGCAAAGTCAAACCGTTAAAGTCTCCGGTAACTATTCGGTCGATTTGGCAGAAGCGGTGCGCGATGCCGCCGTAGCTGGGTGGGGAATAGCTTATTTGGCTACCTATTTACTGCGCGATGAATTTCGCACTGGGCAGTTGATTCAGCTGTTGCCGGAATGGTGCGCCAATCAACAGATGCCGTTTTATGCGGTGTATCCAAGTCGTCAACATATGCCGAAGAAGACTTCGGCGGTCATTGAGTTTATCAAACAAGTCTTAGGTAACCCTTGCTACTGGGATTCGCGATTACAACCTTATGTGCGCTTTACATCAGGATAAAGAGTCATGAATTGTTGCTGACTTTAAAAAGATATTTTCCAAATGGAAAAGATAAGTTTTAGGCAAACGTTTAGTTTTAATAAAATCAGCAAGTTATGAAAAAATGCATTTTGTTCACTTCTTTGGTAATGAGTGATTAACAAACTCGCCTTGCGCATACGATTTCCTTCACTAAAATCGCCGCCTTTCCTGTTCTACTCACATTTTGGGCGGCGTTATGTCATCACTCCTCGGTATGGGCGCAATTTTGTTGATTGCGTGGCTACTTTCTACCAATAGAAAAAATATCAACTTGCGCACAGTCTCGTTAGCGTTACTGCTACAAATTTTCTTCGCGTTACTGGTGCTGTATGTACCTGCCGGTAAAGATGCACTGAATAGCGTAACAGGTGCAGTATCACAACTGATCAACTATGGGCAAGACGGAATTGGCTTTGTGTTTGGTGGCCTTGCCAATGGCAGTGTGGGTTTTGTGTTTGCCATTAATGTCCTCGGCATCATTATTTTCTTCTCAGCGCTGATTTCTGGCCTTTACCATTTAGGCATCATGCCGAAAGTGATTAACCTGATTGGTGGCGGCCTGCAAAAACTGCTTGGTACAGGTCGTGCGGAATCCCTTTCCGCTACTGCAAACATTTTCGTGGGCATGATTGAAGCGCCGCTGGTGGTCAAACCTTATCTGAATAAGATGACCGATTCGCAGTTCTTTGCGGTGATGACAGGTGGCTTGGCTTCGGTTGCAGGGGGTACTTTGGTCGGTTATGCCTCTTTGGGGGTTGAGCTTAACTACTTAATTGCGGCGGCATTTATGTCTGCGCCAGCAGGTTTGCTAATGGCCAAAATCATGTTGCCAGAAACCGAAAAAATGAATGAAGTGACGGCGGATGATGAGCTTGAATTGCCTAAAGCAACTAACGTGGTTGAAGCGATTGCTGATGGTGCCATGTCTGGTGTGAAAATTGCTGTTGCAGTTGGTGCGACTTTGCTGGCCTTCGTGAGTGTGATTGCTCTGCTAAATGGCTTGTTAGGCTGGGTTGGTAGCTGCTTTGGCATTGAGCTAAGCTTTGAACTGATTATGGGGTATGTTTTCGCTCCGGTGGCTTGGTTGATTGGTATTCCATGGCATGAAGCGATCACTGCTGGCTCGCTGATCGGTAACAAAGTAGTAGTGAACGAGTTTGTGGCCTTCATTCAACTTATTGAAGTAAAGCAGCAGTTGAGTGCGCACTCACAAGCGATCATCACTTTTGCTCTGTGTGGTTTTGCGAATATTTCCACTATGGCGATCTTGATTGGTGGTCTGGGGAGCCTTGTGCCTGAGCGTCGTGCGTTCATCTCTATGTATGGTTTCCGTGCGATTGGTGCTGGGGTGTTGGCCAACCTCATGAGTGCTTCAATCGCGGGGGGCATTTTGTCTTTATGATCTCCTTGATATAAAGAAGAAGCCAGCGTCATCGCTGGCTTTTTTATGTCCGGGTTGTCAGCATAAATACGATATAGGTGGTATGGAGAGGGATTCGTGAATCGTGCCGAAAAAGCGTTGAAAGTTATGTTGAGTTCCGTGCTAGTCAGTGACACTGTGCCGAGAAATATAAACTAATCAGAGGATTAGCATGCAAAACTTCCACTCTGGAGTATTAGTTATAAGCGACATCATCTAATACAGGAGAGAAACATGAAGCGCTATTGTTTAGCAGCAGTGATTACCGCTAGCTTGGGGGTAAGTTACTCTGCACAAGCCTATAACTGTGCCGGAGTGCCAGTGTGGGACAGCAGCACAGTGTATGTTGGTAGTGATAAGGTCCAAAAAAACAATACTGCTTACCAAGCGCGTTACTGGACTCAGGGTAACGATCCCGTAACCCATTCTGGGCAATGGGATGCATGGCAAATTCTTGGACAGTGTAACGGAGGGGCGAATAACCCACCTCAAGTGTCCATCCAATCTCCGCTCAATAACGCCAAGATCCCACAAGGTTCGGTGGTGGGATTACAAGCCAGTGCCTCAGATAGCGATGGCAGCATCACTCAAGTGGAGTTTTTAGTCGGTACACAGCGTATTGCGATTGATCAACAAGCCCCATATCAAGTGGACTGGACGGCAGCATTGGGTGCAACGTCAGTGACCGCGATTGCGACCGATAACCAAGGTGCAACCACCAGCAGCACCGTAAATATCAGCGTAACGCCTACTGGTAACCCAGTTCCGCCAACTGTGACGTTGACTAGCCCAACGGGCAGTGAACAGTTAACCGTGGGGAATGTTTTGGCGGTGGCCGCTAATGCTGCTGATAGTGATGGCAGTGTTACTGCCGTGGAATTTTATGTTGATGGCCAACTTGTTGTGACCGATAGCTCTGAGCCTTACCAGTTTAATTGGAATGCCGCTGTCGGCAGCCATACCTTTAAAGCCAAAGCCATTGATAACGACAACCAGTCTACCGTGAGCCAAGAAGTGACTTTAACGGTCAGCAGTGGCTCGAATGCCGGTTGCGCGGGTTTGCCTGTGTATTCGGCGGGAACTGCGTATTCGGCAGGGCAGTTGGTACAAAATAAGAACCAAAAATATCGCTGTGATATCGCTGGTTGGTGTTCTTCCAGCTCCGGTTGGGCGTATGAGCCAGGTGTTGGAAGTTATTGGAAAGAGGCATGGAGTGGTTTAGGTGCTTGTTCAACGCCACCTGTAGTGACATTAACCAACCCAACGGCGAACCAAGTGATTCTTGCTGGCTCAACCGTCAGTGTAGCGGCGCAAGCCAGTGATGCCGATGGCTCGGTCACGCAAGTGGAGTTTTTTGC